>CAXTVB010000213.1:0-5077 GCA_964247555.1 uncultured Sphingomonas sp.
TCGGCAAGGCCGGAAGCGACGTCCCATTGGGATCTCAGGTCAGGACGAAGCGCAGCCAATATTTCTGCAAGGGTGGCGCGCCCGGCACTTGCGGATCGAAGACGTAGCGGACCTCCGACGCATGCGAGACGCGACCGCCGGGCGGCGCATAGTCGAACTGATATTGCCACAGCGGCCGGCGATATCGGCTCATCGCCTTCGACACCGCGACGGTCGGACAGCGGAAGACGAGATCGGTCCCGAGCTGCATTGCGGTATTGCCCAGCCGCGCATCGTCGGACCGGCGGTAACGGGCGGAGACCTGCGCCGCCGTCCGCGGGAATTCCCGGGCGATCACCGGCCCCGGATCGCGCCCTTCATAGCCGGTGAACTCCTGCGCGTTCACGCCGATCACGACCGCGACGTCCGCGACGCGCCCCGCGGCCAGCGCCGTGGCCGGCGTTTCCGTCAGGAACCGGCCGTCGACGACCGCTTGCAGCCAGATGAAGCTCTTGTCGTCGAGACCAGGCACGTCGACCGCCTCCTGCGCGGCCAGGATCGCGGCCACGGGCAGGTCGCGCAACGCGCCAGCACTCGCAGCCCCCGCCCCCGCACGCATCGTGATCCTTGCACCCAGCGCTTCGTTCTGCGCGAGCGTACGGGGCGCGACCCCGAAGCCGGGCGTCCCGCTTTCTGCGATGACGCCGCGGAACAGGCCGCGCGACATGGGCGACAGCGCCTGCAGCCCGACATCCTGTGCACCCGCGGATTCGCCGGCGATCGTGACGCGTGCCGGATCGCCGCCGAACCGCGCGATGTTGCGATGGACCCAGCGCAGTGCCGCTTGCTGATCCATCAATCCGTAATTGCCCGATGTTCCGCCCTGTTCGGCGCTCAGCGCGGGATGTGACAGGAAACCCAGCGCGCCCAGGCGATACTGGACGCTGACCAGGACGATGCCGCCGTCGGTAATGTGCGATTCGACCGTGCCGCCCCCTGCCCCCGCCCGATTGCCGCCGCCATGGATCCAGACCAACACCGGTCGGCGCGCGTCGCGCGACACCGACGGCGTGCGCACGTCGAGGAACAGACAATCCTCCGCCCCCGCCGCCGACGCCGCGCGGTTCCAGTCGCCGTACACCGGCTGAGGACAGGCGGCGTGCGGCGCGATCGTATCGACCGGCGCGGACCAGCGCTGCGGTCGAACCGGCGGTTTCCACCGCAGCGCACCGGTCGGCGGCGCGGCGAAGCGGATACCGCGAAACACCGCGCCGCCACCCGGCAATCGTTGCCCCCGGACGGGACCGTCGTCGGTCACGACGATCGGTGCCGCAACCGCGATGGCGAGCGCGACCGCGATCATGGGTTCGGCACCGGCGAAAGCGTCGCGACCCCGCCACCCGATGCCGCCAGCCGAAGCGTCAGCGTCCCGCCCGCCGTCACGCCGCGCTCGCCGGTGCGCACCGACGTCGCAGTCGCCCCGTCCTCCCACGTCCTCGCCAGAAAACGACCGCGTCCCAGGAAGCCGAGCGGCAGGGTGATCGTCCGCGCCGCGTCGGTCATCGCGCCGACATACCAGCGATCGCCCTTGCGCCGCGCGACCGCGACGAACGTCCCCAGGTCACCCGCGAGGAACCGCGTCTCGTCCCAACTGCTGGGGACATCGGTGAGGAAATCCACGCCTTGACCGCCGCGATAGGCGTCGGGACTATCGGCGACGCTTTGCAGCGGGCTTTCGTAGACGACGTACATGGCAAGCGCGGCACCGCGCGTCGTCTGCGTTTGCGGCCCGGTGGCCGCCGGTGCGAACGTCTTCGGCGTATGATTGCGGAAGCCACCCGGGGTATAGTCCATCGGCCCGGCAACCATGCGCGTGAAGGCGATCGACACATTGTGTCGCGCCGTCACCCGCCGCGTCCACTTGTTGTACTCTGCCCCCATCACGCCTTCCTGCGTGATGAAGTTGGGCCAGGTGCGGGTCATGCCCCATGGATGCGTCGCGCCGTGCAGATCGAGCAGCAGATGGTGCCGCGCGGTCGCCGCGGCGAGCCTATGATAGAAGCCGACCATCTCCTGATCGTCGCGGTTCATGAAGTCGACCTTGATCCCCTTGATGCCCCAGCGTTCGATCTGCGTCAGGATATGGTCCATGTCGCGGTCGAGCAGCTGCCAATGCACCCACAGCACGAGCCCGACCCCCTTGCGCGCGGCATAATCGACGAGCGCGGGCAGATGGATCGCGGGGATCGGGCGGGTCGGATCGGCACCGGGATTGAGGTCTGCACCATCGCCGCTGTTCGCGTACCAGCCGTCGTCGATCATCATATATTCGAGCCGCATCGTGGCGGCGAAGTCGATGAACGCCTTTTCCGTCGCGTCGTTGGTCCCGGCATGCGGGACCGCGGCCAGGATCGGTCCGGACCACCAGTCCCATGCGGTCTTGCCCGGCTTCACCCAGGCGAAGTCGCCCTGCGCGGGCGGATTGAGGCTGGTCAGCAGCGTGTTCTCGATCAGCTTGCCGGTTTCGGGCGCGATCATGATCACCCGCCACGGCGTCAGCCGGTCGCGGTCGCGGTCCGCCTTCACCGCGATGCCGGGTTCGTCCACCCGCCGGCTGAGCTTGATCGCCGCACCGAGCGCGCCGGTTTCGGTCCCGGTGAGATAGGCGACCGGCCAATCGTCGACATCGGCCTCCGCGAACGCCAGCACCGGCCCCTTCGCACCGGTCCGGCAGACCAGCGGCAGGTCGTACAGGTTCGTCGGCCGGATGCGCGACGCGGCGACCGGATCGAACTCGCCCTCGTGGCTCGTCCCGAACGTGCCGAGGTTCAGACCGGTACAGGCATAATCCGCGGGAAAGGCGAAGGTCGTCAGTTCGTCTACGATGCGCAGCGGCTTGGCACCCGGACGCGCCGGGATGCGGTACCGCAGCGCGACACCGGTATCGTACGCACGCGCGACGACATCCAGGGCGGCACCGCGCGCACCGGGCTCGGCCAAATGAACGACGATCTCGCGGTAACGCTCGTCGACCGCCGCGGTCTTGCCCGCCACCAGCGTGTAGCGATCCTCGCCGTCGCGCCGATCGACCCCGGTGACGACGAGCCCGTTCGACAGCTTGGCGTATCGCTCGAATTCGAGCCCGAGCCGCGACGGCGCGATCACGACCCTACCGCCGACCGACACGGAATAGGTCGGCTGCGAGTCCGCGTTGGTGCCGAATACCAGCGTGACGGCGCCCCCGGGCGACGCGACCGATTGCGCGGCCGCCGGATAAGCTGCGACCAGCGCAATCGCGGCCAAAACGGCCCTCACCGGCCTACCGTCACGGTCTGCGGCGCGACGTTCCAACCGCGCAGCGCGATCGCCGGACCGTTCGCCTTCGCGGTCGGCCAGCGTATGGTGATCGTACGCGGTTCGCCGGGCAGCAGCGATACGTAGTTGTCGCTGAAATAGGCGGGCAGGACCTGGCTGCCATCGGCGTTCAGCACGGTCAGCTTCGCCTCCAGCGCCGGGATCGCGCCGTCGTTGCGCAGCGTGACGGTCGCGACGGTTTCGTCGCCGCTCGCCATGCCCGCCGCCGTCATACCGAGCGTCGCGGGCTGCATCGATGCCAGCGGTCGATACCCGGCATCGTCCTTCGCCTGCCAATAGGTGTTCTGCGAAACGATCGCCTTCGAGCTCGCGTCGATCGCGGTCAGCCGCACCACGACCGGCGCCTTTGCCAGCAGAGGCGCGAGATCCAGCGTGAACGCGTCGCTGACGCCCTGCGTGCCGGCGACCAAGGTCGCCTCCCGTTCCGCCAGCATGCGCCCGTCCAACCCGACGATGCGCGCGCGCACCTCCAGCCTGGGTTTCGCGGCGGGATCGTTGTTGACGATCACGACCTTGTAATCGGGCAGGTTCATCTGGACGTGCAGCGGCTCCGACGCCTTCTTCACGCCGTAGAACGACGCCTGGGTATCGTAATCCGACGAGAAGATGTTCCAGGCGGACGACGGCCAGGCGGGTTGGGTCATCCAGAGCAACCGGCCGCTATTCACCGTCCACAGCCCCGCGTTCATGCCTTCGAAGATGGCACGGTAGGACTCGTACTGCATCATCTGCGCCTTGCGCTCGAAATCGGGCAGGCTGGTGCCCTTGCCGAATCGGGTGGCGAGCGCGTCCATATAACTGGTGACCGCGCCGTTCCCGACCTGGTGCCAGTCGTGATACGCCCAGGTGTCGCTGATCGGCCATTGGTCCGACGCGGGGATCGTCCGCTGCCAGGATTCCAGCGTCGGCAGCGACGGCGTGCCGTCCTCGACCGAGAAACCACGCGCCAGATCGGTGAAATATTCGACCGGTTGACGCCAGTTATACGGCCCGGAATTCTGCAGATTGATGCGATTCGACGAACCCATATACAGCCGGGTGCCATCCTCGCGGTCGATCAGACTGCGCAGGCCCTCGTTGAGGATGGGCTGGGGCACGCCTTCGTTGCGGCCGAACCAGGCGACGATCGACGGATGATTGCGATACCGCTTCACGACATCTTCGGCGTTGGCGAGGAACAATTGCGGGTCCTCGGCCTCGATATTGTAATCCTGCGTCGACTCCCAGAAATCGTTGAGCACCATCAGACCGTATTCGTCGGCCAGCGCGTAGAAATTCTCCTCGGTATTCTGCCCCATCCAGTTGCGGACGATGTTGAGATGCGCGTCGCGGTGCAGGCGGAAATAGGGTTCCAGTCGGGCACGGTCGACGCGCTTCAGGAAATCGTCCATCCCGATATTGCCGCCGCGTGCCGCGATCTTCACGCCGTTCACGCGGAGGACCAGATAGGGTGTCAGGCCGGGTGCATCGCGCACCGGCGTCACCGCCGGCGACGTCTCGGCCCCGGGCGCGAAGCTGTACGCCCAGCCGCCGGCGACCTGCCGGATATCCTGATGCGCCCCTGCGACGATCGGCTGGCCCAGCGCCCGCGCGCGGGTGAGGTCGACGTTCACCCGGTCGAGCATGCCGGCATGATCCATCAGCGAAAGCTCGTACGTCACCTTGCGCATCTTTTTTAATGATACGGCGACCACCGAGATCTACACACTGCATATCGTCGGCA
>CAXTVB010000214.1:0-5051 GCA_964247555.1 uncultured Sphingomonas sp.
GCGCTATCCGGCGAATTACGGCTTCGTGCCGCACACGCTTTCTCCCGACGGCGATCCGCTCGACGCGCTGGTGATCGCGCGCTCGCCCTTCATCCCCGGCTGCGTCGTCCGCGCCCGCCCGATCGCGGTGCTGAACCTGGAAGACGAGGCCGGCGGCGACGAGAAGCTGGTCTGCGTGCCGGTCGACTCGACCTTCCCTTATTATTCCAACGTCGGTGGGCGCGGCGACATGCCCGAGATCGTGTTCGAGCAGATCGAACACTTCTTCACCCACTACAAAGACCTGGAAAAGAAGAAATGGGTCCGCATCGGCAAATGGGGCGATGCCGACGAGGCGCGCCGCATCACGCTGGAGGCGATCGAACGCTACAATGCGGAAAAGGCCAGTGGGGGGGAAGCCGACCCGGTCGCCCGCTGAGGCGACCGTCCCCGGCCTACAACCCTTCCCACCCGACCCACTGCGCGTGCGACAGGCGGCGCGCCAGCGTCCAGGTCTGTACGCGCAGATCGGGCACCGCGACGATCTCCCAGAACGCGCCGCGAGTCATCGGGCCGAGCGCGTAGAGCCAGTCGTTCGCGGTGCCGTCGCGACCGATCGTGCGCGCTTCGGGATCGACATCGATGCCGAGGTGCGCCGTGTCGGGACGGATCGCCCCCGATGCGACGAGGCGCCGCAGCAGCGGATCGTCGGTTCGCGCCAGGTCGCCCTGCGGACCGGTGCAATTTATGACCCGGCGGACATCTAGGGCGTCGGCCGTCTCGGCGCCGCGCGCGCGCCACGTCACCGTTACGCCTGCCCCCGTCGCCGCCACGGCGATGGTCTTGCCCGCGCGCAGCGCCAGCCTGCCATCGGCACGCAACCCCTCGATCCGATCGGCGACGGCCGGAGCCAGGCGGTGGCGATGGATGTCCCACCACGGGCGCAGATGCCGCAGGAAGCGCGCGCGTTCGGCCGAATCGGCGCTGCGCCACAGCGCCTGGGTAAAGGGCCTGAGTTCATCGACCGCCGCGCGCCAGCCGATCCGGTCCGCCCGCGCCCGCACGTCGCGCAGCAACGCCGATGCGGTCGCACAGGGGCGATCGCGGCGCGGATCGGGATTGTCCGCGGGCGCATGGCGATGCGGCAGCAGCCCGCGCCTGGACAGCGCGACGATCCGCCCGGCAAACCCCCGCGCGTCGAGCATCAGGACGACATCGACCATCGTCAGCCCGGTGCCCAGCACCAGCACGACATCCTCGGCCCCCAGCCCCTCCGCGACATCCGCCGCCCATGGATCGGGTGCGTAGCGATCCGCCGACAGCGCGCCGGGATCGAACCCCGGCGGCGTGTGGGGCGGCAGGTTGCCGAGTGCCAGCACCGCGGCGTCCGCATCGATCGCGGTACCGTCCGCCAGCATCAGCCGGGCACCCGAACCGCGGCGTTGCAGATCGACGACATCGCCCTGCACGAGCCGCAAACGGTCGCCAGCGCGGGCGCGCGCCTCGTCGAGCAGATCCGCCAGATAGGCGCCATAGGTCAGCCGCGGCACGAACGTCGCGCCGGGATCGCCGACGCCGCGCGTCGTCAACCAGCGGCAGAAATGGTCGGGGTCGTCGGGAAACGCGCTCATGTTCGCGGCGCGGACGTTCAGCAGATGCGCCGGGTGCGCCGCGCCATAGGCCAGCCCCTCGCCCGCGATCGCCGCGCGTTCGATCAGCGTGGCGCGCGGCCCTTCGTGACGCAACAGGTTGATCGCGTGGAGCGTGCCCGAAAAGCCCGCGCCGACGATCGCGACATGATCGATCATGAGGCAGACTTAACCGGGTGCCGACGATACGGATAGCCCGCCCCCATTGCCTCGTCCCGACGGCAAGGCTAACCGCCGTGCATGACGCAGCCTGTTGTCGGCATCATCATGGGGTCCACCTCCGACTGGGAGACGATGCGCCACACCGCGCATGTCCTCGATACGCTGGGCGTCGCGCACGAGACGAAAGTGGTCTCCGCGCACCGTACGCCGAAGCGCCTGTACGATTATGCGGAAGCCGCCGCGGACCGCGGCCTGAAGGTCGTGATCGCAGGCGCGGGCGGCGCGGCGCATCTGCCCGGTATGGTCGCCGCGCTGACGCATCTGCCGGTGCTGGGCGTGCCGGTGGAATCCAAGGCGTTGAAGGGGATGGATAGCCTGTTGTCGATCGTCCAGATGCCGGGCGGCATCCCCGTCGGGACGCTGGCGATCGGGAAGGCGGGCGCGATCAACGCCGGCCTGCTCGCCGCCGCCATCCTGGCGACCGCGGACGATGCGCTCGCGGTGCGTCTGAAGGCGTGGCGCGCGAGCCAGACCGACGGCGTTGCGACCGATCCGCGCTGACGTGATGGACTCGACTCCTTCGTTCCCCCGCGAACGCGGGGGCCCAGGGGCCACAAGCGGTGTCGCCCGTAACCCCGGGCTCCTGCTTTCGCAGGAGAACAGTGGCATGATCGGCCGATGATCCCCCCCGGCGGCACGATCGGTATCTTGGGCGGCGGGCAGCTCGGCCGCATGCTGGCGGTCGCCGCCGCGCAACTGGGCTATCGCACGCAGGTCCTGGCCCCCGACCGCGAAAGCGTGGCGGCGCAGACCGCGACCAGCCTGACGCGGGCGGATTATCACAACCGCATCGTCCTCGCCGATTTCGCCGCGGCCTGCGACGTCGTGACCTATGAATTCGAAAATGTCGCGGTCGGACCGGTCGAGTGGCTGGCCGAACGCGTCCCCGTCCACCCGCATCCGCGCGCGCTGCGCGTCGCGCAGGAACGGATCGCGGAAAAGCGCTTCGTCGAGGGGCTCGGCGGCAAGCCCGCGCGCTGGGCCGCGGTCGACAGACGCGACGAACTGGACGCCGCGCTCGCCATCACCGGCTATCCCGCGATCCTGAAGACCACGCGGTTCGGCTATGACGGCAAGGGCCAGGCGCGGATCGACGATGCCGCCGGTGCCGATGCGGCCTGGGCGGCGATCGGGCCGGGCGCGGTGCTGGAGGCGTTCGTGCCGTTCGTGCACGAATTCTCGGTCCTGATCGCGCGCGGCACGGACGGCCGGGTCGCGCGCTACGATCCGCCGCTCAACACGCACCGCGATGCCATCCTGCGCACCAGCCGCGTCCCCGCCCCCGAGATCACCGACCAGATCGCCCCCGCAACCGCGCTGGCGGAGGCGATCGCGGAAGCGCTCGGCTATGTCGGGGTGCTGGCGGTGGAATTCTTTGCGACCGACCATGGTCCGGTCTTCAACGAAATGGCGCCGCGGGTCCATAATTCCGGCCATTGGACGATCGAAGGCGCGGAATGCTCGCAATTCGAAAATCACATCCGCGCGATCTGCGGCCTGCCGCTTGGCTCCACCGCGCTGACGGGGCGGCAGGTGACGATGGAGAATCTGATCGGCGACGTCTGCGTCGATCCGCTGCTGGCGGAATCCGGCGCGCATCTGCACCTGTACGGCAAGGGCGAAGCCCGGCCGGGACGCAAGATGGGGCATGTGACTCGGGTGGCGCGGTAGCGAGCGCAGCCCATCCGATCGACCCCGGCGTATCTTGGAGACGCCCACCCAGTGGCCTGCCCCAGCGGCTGGCCGCACCGCCGTCCGAAGATGGGCCGTTAGAGCAAGCGTTTGATGAAAAAAGCGAAAAAGTTCGTCAAACTAAAATACAACCGAAATGTACCTATCGCAATTTGACGTTCCGGATCGTGCGCCTCAACCTTGGCGAGCGAATTCACGTTCGCACGTCAAATGCGCCAAATGGGTCAACACCCATTTCATTGGAGTATATCGAGATGATGGAGTCCTCAAGCAATCATCATACTGCCGGTACACCGCGATCCAATTACATGCCATCCGTTTCCAGCTCGTTTTCGAGAGCCGGAACGACAATCAGGGCTGGCGCGGTACTCGCAATCTTGGCGATGTCCCTGAACACAGGCGCGGCGTTTGCCCAAGATGGCTCCGGTCAATTATATCTGCACTGTGAAGCAAGTGCCGGAAACGCCGGCCTATGGTCTGGTTTCTGTCAAGGATTGGATGGAGGGACAGGTCCTTACCATCAATATGCCGCCCAATGCTTTCAACTTACGAATGCCTATATCGGAACTCAGCTCGATTTTTGCGAGAATTTTCCACAACCACGATGATCTCCTCATTGTGACGACCATGTTTGGCGTCGGCGAAACGATGATCTTGATCGAAGCGTCGACGCCGAATTCGCGCGCTCCTGCCCGACGATCCTTCTGTCGAAGGCGTGGTGCAAGAACAGTCCGTGTGGATATCCGTCGGCCGTCCCGTCTGCAGATCGCCGGCGACGTTGTTCGGCGGAGATGGGACACATCGGGCGATACGGTCCGGGCGCACCCTAATTCTGCAACGCGACCTTGGCCCGCGTCGGCCTGTTGTCTGCCATGATGGCGCCGATCGATCCGGCACGACGAAACACCCGTTCCTGGAAATGAAAAGAGGTTGCCGGGCGCATCCCTGCGACCCGACAACCTCCTGACATGGTCAGCGGCCGGAGAGCTCCAGCCCGGGAGACCATGCTCCGCCGATCCTGATGAACCCTGGTCGTTGACTGAGGGAAGATACCCCCCGACCGGGCCCGGCGGATCAGCGGCGCGTCCCCCGAACGAACCGAACCGAACTCACTGCTGAACCATGAGACATCGGATCACCTCCTTTCGCTTGTTTATAGCCAAGTGCCCCCATCGCTGGCGACGTCCGCAATGTGAGTCATGCGCGCGCGCGATGCAAGGCCTGTTCGGCGCGGCCTGCCGCAAAAACGGCGGGACGGATCAGCCGCGGCAATCCTCGGTCACGCGCTCGATCTCCGCCCAGGCGGGTATGACGAGCGGCGGCGCACCCGGCTGTTCGAGGACGAAATGGCCGCGGCTGAAGCCCATCGCGTCCAGCAGCGGATCGCCCGGGGCGATCGCCACCGCGATATAGGGTTCGGCGGCATTGCCGGTGGACACCGCGTTTAACGAACGGGTGAGACTGGTCGTCCGCAGCGTCAGCGCCGCCGCCTGACTGCCGGCCCGTGAC
>CAXTVB010000215.1:0-5044 GCA_964247555.1 uncultured Sphingomonas sp.
CCGCGGGAAAATTCGCGACGGCCCCGGCGGGTATTACGTCGATCCTCGGCGAACTGTTCCCCCTCATGTCGAGCGATTTCTGGATGCTCCGCCGGATGCCCGTGACGACGATATCGCCCTTGGCATCCTCCTGCACGGGCGCCGTGACGCCATCCGTCGCCTTAGGCGTCGTCGTATCCTGCGCGAATGCGGTGGTGGAGAAGAACAGGCCGGTCAAGGCTGTGGTAGCGAGTGCATGACGCTTGATGTGCATATAACCCCCCTCTGCAACGCTACCAATACATCCGACTTGTCACGTCATTGCAATACCAATTAGAGATAAGCGATAATATCATTACTTTACAGTAATCTACACCGCATCATACCCGATTTTCTCTAAGCGGACGGGCGAGGGCGACTTCTGATTGTACTGATTTGGTACGGCAAGGCGGTGAATCGCGCCCGCGACTCGGGGGGGCGTATCCTATGTATTATAAGGGATAGGGCGTGTTAGCCTAACGCACATGGATGCTTGACCTCTTGGGCCGCGATACCAGTCACGCCAGCGATAGACCGGTAGGATGGCGCCTATGAGGTGCCGTGCCCGTCGCGAGCGCCGTTGCCGATGCGCTCCTCGACCATCGTCCTGACGTCCACCCGGGCTTTGAGGCGGGCCGCCAGCAGGGCGGTGCCGCTGATCTTGCGTTGAACGAACAGCACGTCGATCGGCGGCAGGTGCCAGGTCGCGTGATCGCTCGCGATCTCCATGCCCTGGTCGCGCAGGACGCCGACGAAGGCCCGGTCGCCGAAGTCGAAGGGGCCGGGGCGGTTGAGTTCGCCGAGTACGATGCCGATCATCGAATCGACCCGCGATCGGTGCCGCGCGACGGCCTGTTCGCCCAGGAAGCCCGCCGCGACCGCGGCGTCGCGGACGGCATCACGGTCGCCCGTCAGCGCCGCGCTTAGGAGGCGTTCATAGCCTTGCGCCGTCGCGGCCGCGACCGGTCGCGCCGCGCCGAAATCGAGCAGGACGAGGCGACCGGTCTCGGGCTGATACCGATAGTTCGCGAAATTGGGGTCGGTCTGCATCACGCCGAACGCGAACAGCTCGCTGAGGACCAATGCGATCAGCGAGCGGACCGCGGCGTCGCGCACCGGCTGCGGCGCATCGACGAGCGATTCGATCGGCCGCCCTTCGACGAAGGTCATCGCCAGCACCCGTTCGGTCGTGAATTCCGCATCGAGTACGGGCACCACGTAATCGGGTGCCTCGGCGAGCAGCCGGCCGAACAGGGCAAGCTGTTCGCCCTCGCGGACATAATCCGCCTCTTCCGCCAACTGCCGCTTGGCCTCCGCCAGCAGCGGCGCGATGTCGAGTTCGCGCGGGAGCAGGCCCGAAACGCGCAACAGGGTCGCGACATTGTCGACATCGGCGTCGATGCTTTCGCGCACCCCGGGATATTGGACCTTGATCGCCAATAGGCGCCCGTCGCGCGTGGTCGCGCGGTGGACCTGGCCGATCGACGCCGCCGCCACCGGCGTCGCGTCGAAGCGCGCGAACCGAGTTCGCCAGTCCTTGCCCCATTGTTGCGCCAGCACCTGCTGCAGCTGGGCGGGCGGCATGTGATGCGCGCGGTCGCGCAACCGCGCCATGATGTCCGCCAGTTCGGGCGGCAGCATGTCGCCCGCATCCATCGAGATCATCTGGCCGAGCTTCATCGCCGCACCGCGCAGATGCGACAGCCGATCCGCGACCCGGGCGACATTGCCCGGCGTCATCATCATGTCGCGCATCCGCGGCCGTTCGCCATCCGCAAGCCGGCGTGCACCCTCCGCCAGCATGCCGCCCGCGACGCCGCCCGCCAGCCGCCCGAACTGGCCGAGCCGCGACAACCGGCCGCTGGGCACGGCGCGGCCCTTCTCGTCGCTTCGATCGTCGGTCATGGCGTCACCATCCCATGCTGCCGGGGATGCCCTTGAACGGTCCGGCGAGGTCGGCCGTGATCCAGCCGCCGTAGAAGCCGCCGGGCTGCGGCACGACGGTCTCCCCGTCGACGCTGCACAGGTCGAACGGGCGTGCGTAGAAGGCGATATGGTCGCGCAGGCTGACGAAGGCGCGCGTGGGGTCGGGGTAGCTCCAGCCGACGCGCGGGAGGACGATGTCGCCGATCACGACATCCCAATAGGCCGCATGCCCCTTCCACTCGCAGAACGAACCGCCGCCGGCCGCGCGCAGGACGCCGGGCGCGATCGCGGACGGCGGGATGTAATAGCTGGGCGGGTGGCTGGTCTCCAGCGTGCGGATGCTGGCGCGCGTGTCGGCGACGAGGATGCCGTGGTGCGCGATGACGATATGCGCGGGCGTCGGTTCGGCGCGGGGCGGGCGGGGATAGGCCCAGACGCTTTCCTGTCCGGGACCCACGGGATCGGGGCGCGGACTCACGCCGCCACCTGACGCGCCAGGCGCTGCAGCGACGGGCGGACTTTCAGGAACGCACCGTAAAGCCGTTCAAGCGCAGCAAGGACCCATGGGCTGCGTGCTGCGAGCCCCATCGGACGCAGGACCGGGATCGCCCGCCACATCGCCGCGAACGCCGCCGCGCCGTGCAGCATCGTCCCATCCTCGCAGGCATGGAACCGGGCGAGCAGAGCGGCCCGATCGATGGGGCATGATGCCATGTCGGCAGTCGACGCATCGACGAACCGGATCGTGCCGCGCCGATCGAGCCGCCGCATGAGTGCGATCTCGCGCTGGCAAAGGGGGCACGCGCCATCGTGCCAGACGGTCAGGTCGGTCATGGAACGCGATATGGGGACGGTCCGCCGGTTTGGCATGGGGGCCGAGGGATATTGGCCGACGCCTACCGTATTTCTGCGGAAGCGAGTCGGAGCCGGCTGCAAACGACGCTCGTCCGTCACAATCGATCCGTAGGAATCCGGCGCCAAGTCGACGGCCGCGTGACGCTGGGCATGGGGGCGGAAACCCGCCTTTCCGACCGGCAGCGCGAGGAGCGGCTGGAGATGCATCCGATGCTCGATCTATGATCCATCGCGGTCGCAACGAACCGAGCGCTAGCCGGTCCGCACCGGCAGCGTCAGGACGGCCCGCAGCCCCGCGGATACCGGCGATCGCGCGAGCGTCAGCGTGCCGCCATTCAACTCCGCCAGTTCGTGCGCGATCGACAGGCCGAAGCCGTGGCCGTCGCCGCGTTCGTCGAGCCGCCGGCCCGGCACCATCGCCTCGGCGATCGCGGCATCGGTCAGCCCCGGTCCGTCGTCCTCGATCGTGACCGCGACCTGCGCATCGCGGCGGTCGGCAGCGACCGCCACCGTGCCGCGCGCGTGCCGCCAGGCATTGTCGAGCAGATTGCCGAGCATCTCGTCGAGATCCTGCGCATCGACCGCGACGACGAGGTCGGTGGCGATCCGTACCGTCGGCGCGATCCCGCGTTCGATATGGATGCGCGCCAGCACCGCGACCAGATCGGCGACCGCGGGGGCAAGCGGCGTCGCCGTCCGACCCGTCCCCCCCGGTGCGGCGGCGCGCGCCCGACCGAGATGATGGCGAACCTGTCGGTCGATCCGCGCGACCATGTCGGCCATCGCCTGGTCCGGATCGCGACCGGGCTCGGCGAGCTTCAACTGCAAGGCGGCGAGCGGTGTCTTCAATCCGTGCGCCAGGTTCGAGACGTGGCGGCGCGCATGCGCGAGGCCGGCCGCGTTCTGGTCGATCAGCGCGTTCAGCTCGCGCACCAACGGTTGCAATTCGGATGGCTGGTCGATCGGCACATGCCGCCGCCGTCCCGCACGCACATCGGCGAGCGCGACCCCGATCGTCCGCAGCGGGCGGAGGCCGAACCGAAGCTGTGCCAATGTCGCTAGCCCGAGCCCCAGTCCGAGCAGCGCCAGCGACGCCAGCAGCGGCACCATCGCTTCGCGCAGTGGCCGCTCGACGATGCGGCGGGGGCCGCTGGCGGTGATCAGGACGGCTCCGCCGCTGGTATCGACCGACACTTGGCGCAGATGCACGGCGTGGCCGTCCGAGGTCACCGCTTCGCCGGGCATCGGGCCGGCGTCCGGAGGATCACGGCGACGGCGGGGCGGACCCGGACGCGGCAGGATCGCGGTGGCGTCGGCGCTGCCCGACCATGTCCGGCCGGTGCCGTCGCGCACGACCCATTGCCAGCCCGATCCGCGCGTGTCGAACTGCGGCAGGCTGACGATCCGCGCCTGGTCCAGCGTTCCGTCCGGGCGCACCGCGCGCGCCAGCACCGCGATCTGCGCATCCAGCCGTTCGTCCAGCCCGCGCATGACGAACCGTTCCAGCACGCCGCCGATCGCGAAGCCGGCAAAGGCCAGCGCGGCGATCGTGGCGATCGTGGCGATCGCCAGCAGGCGCCCGAACAACGACCGCGGCCGGGCTCTCACGTCGCCCCGCCGGTGATCCGGTATCCGCGCCCGCGCACCGTCTCGATCATGTCCGCACCGATTTTCTTTCGTAAGCGCCCGATGATGACTTCCATGGAGTTGGAATCCACGTCCGCATCGCCTTCGTAGACCCGCTCGATCAGGTCGGCGCGTTCGACGACGACCTCCTTGCGCAGCATCAGCGCGGACAGGACGCGCCATTCGAACGCGGTCAGCCGCAGCGGCAGGCCGTCCAGTTCGAACGTCCCGATCTGCGCATCGAAGGCCAGTGTCCCGCACACGATCCGCGCCCCGGCGTGACCCGACGCACGGCGGACGAGCGCGCGAAGCCGCATGATGACTTCGTCGACGCGGAACGGCTTCGTCAGATAATCGTCGGCACCCGCCTTGAACCCCTCGACCTTCTCCGACCAGCCGTCGCGCGCGGTCAGGATCAGGACAGGCATGTCGCGTCCTTCGTCGCGCCAGCCCTTCAATATCGATACCCCGTCGCGCTTCGGCAGGCCCAGGTCCAGCACCCCCGCGTCATAGCGCTCGGTCGAGCCCAGATGGCCGCCATCCTCGCCGTTGTTCGCGACGTCGACCGCGAAATGCTGCGTGCGGAGCGCGGTTGCCAGGCTTTCGGCCAGCGTCGCGT
>CAXTVB010000216.1:0-5041 GCA_964247555.1 uncultured Sphingomonas sp.
ACGCTGCGCTGGCTCGTCGTACATCGGCAGGTCATACTCTACCGGGACATTCGGATCCTTCAGCGTCAGATGGACCGGCTGGTCCTCTTCATGATTGGTGTTCGACATGAAGACCGACGACAGCCGGTCGAACGTCAGTACGCCGTCCGCCTTGGGATACACGATCGGCTTCACCAGATCCTTGCGCCACAGGCTTTCGTGATCCGGATGGTGGTGCAGCGTGAAGGGCATCTTCAACCCCAGATGCTCCGCCCACATCGTGATCCCCGACAGAGCGGAGCCGAGGAAATCGCCGAACCGCTTCACGAGCGGAACGACGTTGCGGACGACCGACAGCTCCTTCTTCACCCACGACGCCTCGAACGCCGCCGGATAGGCGGCCAGCTCGTCATGCTGGCGCTGCGACACGATCGCGTCGACCGCGGCATCCGCGGCCATCATGCCCGACTTCATCGCGGTGTGCGTGCCCTTGATCCGCGGCACGTTGAGGAACCCAGCGCTGTCGCCGATCAGCGCGCCGCCCGGAAAGACGAGCTTGGGGATCGACTGCAGCCCGCCATCGCTGATCGCGCGCGCGCCGTAAGACACCCGCTTGCCGCCCTTCAGCAGCGCCGCGACCTGCGGGTGCGTCTTCCAGCGCTGCATCTCCTGGAACGGCGAGAGATAGGGGTTGGTGTAGCTCAGCCACGTCACGAAGCCGATCGACACCTGCCCGTTCGCCTGGTGATAGATCCAACCGCCGCCGTTCGACCCCTCGGTCTCGGTCAGCGGCCAGCCCTGGGTATGGATCACGCGGCCGGGGGAATGGAGTGCGGGATCGATGTCCCAAAGCTCCTTCACGCCGAGACCATAGACCTGCGGGTCGCTGTCTTTGGCCAGATCGAAGGTGCGGATGATCTCCTTCGACAGGTGTCCCCGGCATCCTTCGGAGAAGAAGGTATATTTGGCGTGGAGCTCGAGCCCTGGCGTATAATCGCCCTTGTGCGTGCCGTCGCGCGCCACGCCCATGTCGCCCGTCGCGACGCCCATCACCCGGCCGTCGTCGTCGAACAGGATCTCCGCCGCCGCGAAGCCGGGGAATATCTCGACGCCCAGCTCTTCCGCCTTGCCCGCCAGCCAGCGGCACAGATTGGCCAGGCTGCCCGTATATGTACCCTTGTTGTGCAGGAAGGACGGCGTCAGCACATGCGGCAGGTTGACCTTGCCCTTGCGGTTCAGGATCCAGTGATGGTTCTCGGTCACCGGAACCTCGGCGAGCGGGCAACCATCGGTGCGCCAGTCGGGTAGCAGCTCGTCGAGCGATTTCGGATCGATCACCGCGCCCGACAGGATGTGCGCGCCGACTTCGGAGCCCTTTTCCAGGATGCACACGGATATATCCGCGCCCTTCTCCGTCGCCTGCTGCTTCAGCCGGATCGCGGCGCTGAGCCCGGCGGGGCCCGCGCCGACGATCACCACGTCGTAGGGCATCGACTCACGTGTCGTCATCATTCTCTCCGCGGGGGCCGGCCTCCCGTCGGTCGGGCGCATGCCGGCCACGTCCTGTCCAATAAGCCGATCACGCGAATTGACCGCCACGTCAACCACTCGCCTTATGGAAGGTGATGGGGGTTTATCCGCAACATGACTGGCACGCGCTCGCGTCGAGCGCGCTGGACTGGTGGCAGGACGCCGGCGTCGACACGCTTGTCGAGGATATGCCACGCGATTGGTTCGCCGTACCGGTTGCGCCGACCGTATCTCCGGTCGCGGTCGCCGTCGGGCCGATCGCGCGCCAATCCGCCGCCGCCCCGGACCATAACACCACCCTGCCCGACACATTGGACGAACTGCTCGCCTGGCGAATGGGCACCGACGCGCCGGAAGCCGCCTGGTCGGGCATCTCGATCGCGGCGAGCGGACCGTCCGATGCGGCGGTGATGGTCCTGGTCGATTGCCCGGACCGCGAGGATGGCCCGGCGGCGACGATGCTGAGCGGCGTGCCTGGCCGGCTGTTCGACCGGATGCTGGCCGCCATCGGTCTGTCGCGCGAGACGATCCACCTGACCGCGGTCTGCGCGCGCCGACCGGCGGCGGGCCGCGTGGACCCGGCAATCGAGGCAAGGCTGGCGGCGATCGCGCTCCACCACGTCCAGTTGGTCGCCCCCAAGCGGCTGTTGTTGCTGGGTAATGCGGCGAGCCGTGCGATCCTGGGGACAGATGCCGCCAGTGCCCGTGGACGTTTACGCAGTCTTAACCATGACGGCACAGAGATCGGTGTGGTCGCGAGCTTCCACCCGCGGTTCCTGATCGAGAAGCCCGCATTGAAGGCGGAAGCCTGGAAGGATTTGCAGATGCTGACGGGGGGACTGGCATGAAGCGTGCCGCGATCGGAGCGATCCTGGCGCTCTTGCCGCTGCCGGCAATCGCCGCGGAGCCGGCAGCGGCACCCGCCGATGTCCGGGCGACCGCAGCGGCGAAGGCCGAACCGATCCCCGCGTTGCTCGATCCCGGTCAACGCGACGGCTACCGCGCGGTATTCGCGGCGATCCGCGCCCAACGCTGGACCGACGCACAGATCGGACTGGATTCGATGAAGCCCGGCCCGCTCCACGCGATCGCCCGTGCCGAACTCTATTCCGCCAAGGGATCCCCGAAGGCGACCGCCGAGCAGCTGACCGCATTGGTCAACGAGGCTCCCGAATTGCCGCAGGCCGAGGCGCTGGAGCGGATCGCCCGCGCCCGCGGCGCGACGGAGCTGCCGCCCCTGCCGACCGCGCAGACGCTGATCTGGCAGGATGGCGCGCCGCGCCGCGTCCGTGCGAAGACCATCAAGAGCGACCAGATCGCCGCCGATCTCGCGCAGCGGATGCAGCCGCTGGTGAAGGCGGACCAAGGCCAGGCGGCGCAAGCGCTGCTCGAATCCACCACCGGGCTCAGCCTCGAAGTCGCCACCGAATGGCAGCAGCGCGTGGCCTGGATGTACTATCTTCAGGGCGACGACACCAACGCCCGCATGGAAGCCATGAAGGCCGCGGACGGCACCGGCGACTGGGCGATCCAGGGCCGCTGGGTCGCGGCGCTCGCGACGTGGCGGCAGCATGACTGCACGGCATCGGCGACCGCGTTCGAAGGCGTCGCGGCGCGTGCGACCGACATTGATCTGCGCGCGGCCGGCCTCTATTGGGCGGCGCGTGCGGATATGGTCTGCGGCCGGCCCGACCGGATCGAGGCGCGGTTGAAGTCCGCCGCGCAGTTCGGCGAGAGCTTCTACGGCCAGCTCGCGCGCCAAGCGCTGGGCATGCACGATCGCGACAAGCTGACCGGCTTGGTCGCGACCGACTGGATGGCGCTCGATCAGCGCCCGAACCTGCGCGTCGCGGCCGCATTGGTCGAGGTCGGCGAGAACGATCTGGCCGACGACGTCATCCGCCAGCAGGCACGTATCGGCCAACCCCGCGAGTTCGGGGCGCTGGTCCGCGTCGCCGAGTCGCTCGACCTGCCGGCGACCACGATCTGGCTCGCGCATAATTGTCCCGCCGGCGTCGTCGCGACCGCGGAGGCACGGTATCCGACGCCGAACTGGACCCCCGACAGCGGTTGGCGGGTCGAGAAGTCGCTGGTCTACGCCCACACGCTGGAAGAATCGCGTTTCCGGACGAAGGCGCTGAGCCAGGCGGGCGCATACGGCCTCATGCAGATCATGCCTGCCGCCGCGGTCGATTATGCCCGCGAACGCGGCATTCCGGTCGATCGCGGTGCGCTGACCAAGCCTTCCACCAACATGGATATCGGCCAGCGCCATCTCGAGCGACTGCGCGACATGGGCATTACCGGGGGCCTGCTGCCCAAGGTCATCGCCGCCTACAATGCCGGGCCGAAGCCGGTCGGCGAATGGAACGCGGCGATCCGCGATGGCGGCGACCCGCTGCTGTATATCGAATCGATCCCCTATTGGGAGACGCGTGGCTACGTCACCACGGTGCTGCGCAATTACTGGATGTACGAGGGCCAGGCCGGGAAGAAGGCCTTCGCCAGCCGCGCCGCGCTGGCGCAGGGCATGTGGCCGCGCTTCCCGGGCTTGCCCGGCGCGGCCGCGGTCCGGCTGAACGCGTCGCCCGATCCGCGCGCCAGCGCCAGCGTGGTGGCGGTCAACGCGCCCGTCGCGGCGCAGGGGACCGTGCAGCGTGCCGATTGACGAGACGCGGACCTTCATCCCCGTCCGCATCGCCGTCCTGACCGTTTCCGACACGCGCGGCTTGGCCGAGGATCGGTCGGGCGATACGCTGATCGAACGATTGCAGGCCGACGGACACGTGCTGGCGGACCGTGCGATCGAGCGCGACGATGTCACCGTCATCGTCGGCCGGTTGCGTGGCTGGATCGCCGATCCGTCGATCGATTGCGTGGTGACCACCGGCGGCACCGGCGTCACCGGCCGCGACGTGACCCCCGAAGCGGTCGAACAGGTCGCGACGAAGATGATCCCCGGCTTCGGCGAACTGTTCCGCTGGCTGAGCTTTGCCAAGATCGGCACCTCGACCGTCCAGTCGCGGGCCTGTGCGTGTGTCGCGGACGGAACATATGTGTTCGCGTTGCCGGGGTCGACGGGAGCGGTGAAGGACGGGTGGGACGGGATCCTGCGCGACCAGCTGGATAGTCGGCATAGGCCGTGCAACTTCGTGGAGTTGATGCCGCGGTTGCTGGAGCGGTAGGCAGCGATCGCCCATCAGCCGTTTATACGCATTCTAGGGGAAGATGAGGTGGCGGGGGTAGGTCGACCTTAATCCGGTCGCCGGGGCGTATTACACCTCCGATACGTACTACGGTCATGATCCCAGCTTTCCGGACCACCTCGCCATTGGGTCCGCGATCTAGCACCGCCGCGAGTAGACCGGGATGAAACCGCTCGATCTGAGCGCAAGGATTTCTCAGACCCGTTACCTCCAGCACAACCTGGGTACCGATCGCGAGCATCGTGTTCTTCGGTAAGCCAAGCAGATCAAGGTTGGCCGTCGTCACGTTCTCGCCCAAATCCGCAGGCCCGACTTCGAAGCCCTTG
>CAXTVB010000217.1:0-5021 GCA_964247555.1 uncultured Sphingomonas sp.
GCCATCGGGCCGGCACCGTGCCCGACCAGCAGCCACCCGAGCCCGCCGGTCACGACGAAATAGGCTACGATGCTGTTGATCCCCGCCGCGACCTGATCGCCGAGCGAGCGCAGCGCATAGACCAGCACGACCTGCGCACCGTCGAACAGGATGAACGGCGCCCACGACGTCAGCATGGCGCCGGCAACGCCGTGGACGGCGTCTGGCGCGGGGAAAGCCCCCACGATCTCTCGAGCGCCGAACCCCAGCAGCAGCGCGGCACCGCCCAGCAGCCCGATCGCGAGGGCGAGCGCGATCCGCGTCCGCGCGATCGCGGCGACCGCCTGCCCCTCGCCGACCGCATTGCCGACGCGCACCCCGGCCGCGGAGCCGAGGCCGAGCGCGATGCCATAGGTGACGTTGTGGACCGCGAACACGATCTGGAACGCGTGCGTCGTCGCGTCGCCGAACCGGGTCGACAGCGCGATGAGGATCGAAAAGCCGCCGAGCTCCAGCCCGGAGGCCAGCGCCGGCACCATGCCGAATCGCGCCAGCGCCCGGACGCCGGCGATCGTGACGCGCCAGCCCCGCAGGCCCCGCGCGCGCGCATCGGGCAGCAGCAGCGCGCCTGCGATCATCGCGACGGCGCCCACGATCGATGCGACGACGGTCGCGCTCGCCGCGCCCACCGCGCCATGTTCGGCAAAGCCCAGATGGCCACCGGACCATGCCCAGGCGAGCAGCGCGTTGAGCGGCAGGATCGCCATATTCACCGCCGCCACCCGCCGGGGTCGCGACACGCCCTCCAGGAAGAAGCTGGCGACGACGATCAGCAGCTGGAACGGATAGGCGATCGCCATGACCCGCACGACTGCCGCGGCGGGATCGACTAGCGCGGCGGCGACGCCGACCCCCCGCAGCATGAGCGCGGCACCGAACCACAGCAGCAAGGCGGCCGCGATCCCGATCCCGAGACCCAGCGCCATCCCCTCGCGCAGCGCCTTGCCGGTCGCCGCGTGGTCGCCCGCGCCATCGGCGCGCGCCGCGGTCACCAGCACGCCCGACAGCCAGGCGAGCCCGGTCACGATGCCGACGAAGGTCAGCGACCGGCTCGCCCCCAGCGCGGCGACCTGGTGCGCGCCGACCAGCCCGACGACCGCCACGTCGGTGACGTGGAGGATCGTCCAGTTCAGGCTGGTCAGCACCACCGGCCACGCCAGCCCGGCGATTCGCCGCCATTCACCCGCCCGGACGGGCGTCGGATGGGAATGATCGGTCGCCGGCATCGCGGCGCGCTAGCCCGGCCCGCGGCCCGCGGATAGCCCTTGGCATGGACCGATTGGCGTTGCAGCCGCGGATGCGCTTTGCTACGGGCCCTCGCCTACCTGCCGCAGGGGCGTTCGCGCCGGCGGTTGTATCACGTGCGGTCGTGGCGGAATTGGTAGACGCGCAACGTTGAGGTCGTTGTGTCCGAAAGGACGTGGAAGTTCGAGTCTTCTCGACCGCACCATCGATATCCCCGCGAAACGCGGGCGCCGCCCCTCCGGCTGAGATCGACAAGCGATATCATAGGTTTAGTGGCCCTCCTTTGCCGTGCCGATAGGCATCCGTGCGCAACCTTCGCAACGTTCGGTGCTTTACGCGCCGACGCGTTCGAAACGGAGACGGCGACATGGCACAGCGGGAACCAGGCGACACCAGCCGCCGTGCGGAATTGGCCGGTGCGGGCATGACCACCGCGTTCGGTATGGCGGCGGCGACGACCGCAGGTGCCCGCGGATCCGTAGAGCGCGGGCCCGATCGTCCGGGTCGCGATATGCAGCTGGCCGGCAAGGTCGCGTTCGTGCCCGGCGCGCCGCGCGGGATCGGCCGGGCGATCGCGGTGGAGCTCGCGGCGAACGGCGCGGATGTCGCGATCTTCGACATTGCCGGCTTCGTCAGCATTTCGGGAAGAAGGGCGTGGCGGTCAACTGCATCCTGCCGGGTCTCGTCGACACCGCGCTGACCCGCTATCCCGAGCGGTAGAGCCATGTGATCGGCGAGACCGAGGAGAATCCGCCCAAGAACCCGACCGAGGCGGAAACTTGGAACAACCGCGCGCTGCGCGTCGCGTGGCTGCGCCCGGAGGATATCTCGCCGATGGCGGTGTTCCTGGCGTCGGATGCGTCGGGATGTGTTCGGGCGCGAATTTCGAGGTCACCGGCGGCGACGGCGCCCAGGACGTCTGAGCTACAAGGTGCGCAGGATGGCGGCAGGCCGTGCGCGCAACGCGGACAGGCTGCCGATCAGGCCGATGCCCAGCGTGACGACGGTCGCCGCCGCCAGGGTCAGCGCGACGACGCCCCAATCGGGCGCCCAGCCGAGCTGGAACACGCGGGTGACGACGTACCAGCCCGCCGCGCCGCCGACCGTCAGCGCGACCCCGACCAGGATCAGCGACAGCAGCACATATTCGATCGCCTGCGCCGCCAGCACCTGCGCGCTGCTGCCGCCCAGCAGCTTGAGGATCGTCGCATCGTAGCGCCGTGTGCGCCCGGACGCGGCAACCGCGCCGACGAGCACCGCGATCCCCGCCGCGACCGTCACCGCCCCCGCCGCGCGGATGGCCAGCGCGATCTTGGCCAGCAGTTCGCCGATCTGCCCGATTACGTCGCCGACGCGGACCAGCGTCACCGATGGCAAGGCTGCGGCGACGTCGCGTGCGATCGCCCCGTCGCGCGACGGGGCGGCGTAGACGCTGGCAAGCAGGCCGTGCGGCGCCTCCTCGATATAGCCGGGCGAGAAGATGATCGCGAAGTTGAGGCCCAGCCCGCCCCAGTCGATCTTGCGCAACGCCGCGATCCGCGCCGGGATATCGACGCCCAGCACCGATATCGTTATCCGGTCGCCGACATGCAGGCCCAGCGCCTCCGCGGTACGGTCCTCGATCGAAACCAGCGGAGACCCGCGATAACCCGCAGGCCACCAGCGCCCCGCGACGACGGCGTTGCGCGGCGGCACCGTCGCCGACCAGGTCAGCGTCCGGTCCCCACGCAGCACCCAGTTCGCCGGGAGGGTTTTCATGTCGGCGACGCGTACCCCCTTCAGCGCGACGATCGATCCGCGCAGCGACGGCACCGCCTCGATCCGCGCGCCCGGTGCGGCGGCAGCGACGACTTGGCGGAACCGCGTCGCGTCGTCGGGTTGCAAGTCGATCGCGAAGAACCGCGGCGCGGCGGCGGGGGCGGTGTCGCGCAGTTCGGCCGAGACGCTGGTGTCGATCGTCGCCAAGCCGACGAACAGGGAGAAGCCGAGCCCCAGCGCTACGACCAGCCGATCGGTCTGCGCCCCCGGCCGATGGAGGTTGGCGACGGCGAGCCGCAGCAGCGGTCGTCTCGACCGCGGCAGCCGGGCCGCGACCGCCCGGATCGCGAGCCCCGCCGACCACAGCAGGACGATCGTCGCCGCGGTGCCGGCGACGAAGCCGAGCGCGAGCGATGCGTCCGACGCGGTCAGCACCGACAGGGCGACCAGCAGCGCCAGCAGCAGCGCCATGCCCCCCATCACCCGCAGCGACGGCAGCGTCCGCGCTGCGACCGAATCGCGCAGCAGTGTCGCCGCCGGCACCTGCCTTGCCCGCGCCAGCAATGCGACGATCGCCGACAGCCCGGTGGCGATGCCCAGCGGCGCCGGGTAGAGCGCGATCCGCGGCGGGACGGGCAGCGCGTCCCCCGCCGCCAGCACCACGATCCACGGAACCGCCGCGCCGAACGCGACGCCGGCGCCAATCCCGACCGATGCGACCAGCGCAAGCTGCGACAGGAACAGCGTCGCGATCGTCCGACCGTCCGCGCCAAGGACTTTAAGCGTCGCGATGATCCGCGTCTTCGCGCCCAGATAGCCACCGACCCCGCTCGCGACGCCGACGCCGGCAATGGCCAGCGCGGCGAGTCCCACGAGCAGCAGGAACTGCCCGAGCTGGGCGATCCCCCGCTTCAGCCCGCCCGCTGCCTGCGCGCTCGTCCGCCCGCTCCACCCCGCGTCGGGGACGCGCGCGACCAGCGCTGTGCGGACCGCGTCCTGATCGGCATGGGCGGGGAGCAGGATATGGTAGCGGCTTTCGTACAGGCTTCCGGGCTGGACGAGCTCGGTCGCCTGCAATCCGTCCATGTCGACGATGACCGAGGGGCCGAGCGTGAAGCCTGCGCCCAATCGGTCGGGTTCGTCCGCGATCACCCCGGACACCCGCAGCCGCGCCGCGCCGATCCGGAGCGGACTGCCGACCCGCAGCGCCATCCGGTCGGCGAGGACCGGCGCGACCGCGACCTCGAGCCCCCGGGGGCGGCGGCCCCCGGGGGCGAGCCGCAATCGGCCGACCAGCGGCCAGGCGGCGTCCACCCCGCGCAGGCTGACCAGCGCAGGGGCACGGCCGCCGCCCGGATCCGCCATGGCGCGCATGCCGATGGTCGTGGAGAGCAGGCCGGCCTTGGCGAAGATGGCGCTCTCCGCAACCGTCGCGCTGCGCTGCGACACGGTCAGTTCGACATCCCCGCCGAGCATCGTCCGACCCTGCGCGTCCAGCGCCGCCAGCATGCTCGCCGACAGGCTGCCGATCCCGGCCAGCGCCGCGGTGCCGAGGAAGAGGCACAAGACGAGCAGCAGCAACCCGCCGCCCCCGCGCCTAAGGTCGCGGATCGCCAGCCGGAGCGCGATCCTCATAGGCGCCGGTCGGCGACGATCCGGCCGTCTGCCAGCTCGACGATCCGCCCGCACCGCGCCGCCAATACGGGGTCGTGGGTGATGACGAACAACGTCGTGCCCGCCGCGGCATGGCGCGCGAACAGCAGGTCCATGATCGACGCACCGGTGACGGTGTCCAGGTTGCCGGTCGGCTCGTCGGCGAACAGGAGGGCCGGACGCCCGACCAGCGCACGCGCGATCGCCACGCGCTGCTGCTCGCCGCCCGACAATTGGGCTGGATAATGGCGCGTGCGGTGCCCGAGCCCGACCGCGCCCAGTTCGTCCGCGGCGCGCGCGAAGGCATCGCGCACCCCGGCCAGTTC
>CAXTVB010000218.1:0-4947 GCA_964247555.1 uncultured Sphingomonas sp.
GACCGATGCCTGCCGCCGCCGCCGCGCCGCCGACGACCGTGCGGCGGGAAATGCTGTCGTTTGCCATAAATCGTCCTTTTCAATCCTTGCCGCGACTACGCGTCAAGAAACGGAAAGGTCCGATTTATCAGGGTGATGGAGATCAGGTTCGGGTCAACAACTTTGTCATGCCGGGCCTGTCCCGGCATCCAGAGCCACAGGCGATACGCTGCTTGGCTCTGGACCCCGGCACAAGGCCGGGGTGACGGGAGGGCTTACACCCGCATCGGCATCAGCACGTACAGCGCGGCGGCCTTGTCGTTCTCGCGGATCAGCGTCGGCGCGGCGGCGTCGGCGAGGTGGACCTCGACCGTGTCGCCCTCGATCTGGCCGAGGATGTCCATCAGGTAGCGGCTGTTGAACCCGATCTCGAACGGCAGCGCGGTATAGTCGCCGGGGACTTCTTCGGCGGCGGTGCCGTTTTCGGGGCTGGTGACCGATAGCGTGATCTTGTCGCGGTCCAGCGCCATCTTCACCGCGCGGGTCTTCTCGGTCGCGATCGTCGAGACGCGGTCGACGCCCTCCATGAAGCTCTTGGGGTCGAGCTTCAGGATCTTGTCGTTGCCGGTCGGGATGACGCGCGAATAATCGGGGAAGGTGCCGTCGATCAGCTTGGAGGTCAGCAGCGCGGTGCCGAGGTCGAAGCGGATCTTCGTGGGCGACAGCGACACGCCGACCGATCCGTCGACCTCGTCGAGCAGCTTGCGCAGTTCGGCCACGCATTTGCGGGGCACGATCACGTCGGGCATGCCCTCCGCGCCGTCCGGCCGGGGCAGGGTGACGCGCGCCAGCCGGTGGCCGTCGGTCGCCGCGGCCTTCAGCACCGGCGACGAACCTTCGGCATCCGCGACATGGAGGAAGATGCCGTTGAGGTAATAGCGCGTTTCCTCGGTGGAGATCGCGAACCGCGTCTTGTCGATGATCTGCTTCAGCGTTTCGGCGGGCAGTTCGAACTTCGTGGGCAGTTCGCCCTCGGCGATCACCGGGAAATCGTCGCGCGGCAGCGTGCCGAGCGAGAAGCGTGCGCGGCCCGCCATGATCGTCATGCGTCCGTCCGCGGCGGCGAGCTGGACCTGGCTGCCCTCGGGCAGTTTGCGCGCGATGTCGAACAGCGTGTGCGCGCTGACCGTGGTCGCGCCGGGCTGGTCGACCGCGGCGGCGATGCTTTCGTTGATCTGGAGGTCCAGGTCGGTCGCCATGAGGCGAAGCGCGCCTTCCGCGGTCGCTTCGATCAGGACGTTCGACAGGATGGGAATGGTGTTGCGGCGCTCCACCACCGACTGGACATGGCTCAGCCCCTTGAGGAGGGTCGCGCGTTCGATCGTCGCCTTCATTCCAAATCCCCCGTGCCCGCCCGAGTCCGGGGGAAGCGCCCACCGGTTCCTACCCAATGACCATGGTCGCGGGCAAGCGTCGCCGAACTGTCGCAGTCGGGTAAAGCATCGGTTAACGATGCGACCGGCCGTGGCAAGCGGTGAAAGCCGTTGCAATGGCTTGGGCGCTGGCGGACAGGAACGAACATGCGGACGGGTAGGGACTTTATCGCGCGCCACGGCGAGACGGTGTTCAACGCCGCCCGGCGGCTGCAGGGCGACGCGCCGCACACCCCGCTGACCCGTGCCGGCTTCGCGCAGGCGGACGAGATCGGGCGGGCGATGCTGGCGGCGCTGGGGCCGCGGCCGGCGCTGACGCTTTGGGCTTCGCCGACGGGCCGTGCGCTGCAGACGCTTGCGGTGATCGCGGAGCATCTGGCGCTCGATTGGCACGCCGCGCGGACCGATGCCAGACTGATCGAGATCGGCATGGGATCGTGGGGCGGGCGCGCTTATGCCGATGTCGCCGACGAGGTCGGGGAGATGTTTGTCGGGGCGACCGGCGCGCTGCGCGTGGCACCGGACGGTGAGGATTATCCAGCGATCGAGGCCCGCGTCCGCGGCTGGCTCGCGGAGACCGACGACGATCCCGGCGACCGGCTGGTGGTGATGCACGGCATCTCCAGCGGCGTGCTGCGCGGTGTGATGACCGGCCGTGCGCCCGATCCCGCGATCGACGCGCCATTCGCGCCAGGGCTGCCGCAGGGATCGATCGTCTGCATCGAAGCCGGGGTCGAGCGCGTGGTGCACTGGGGCGCGGGGTATGCGCCGGCGTGAGACGGCTGGTCCTACTGCTGGCGCTCGCGGCGTGGCCCGTCGCGGCGCGCGAAGCGATCGGTGTCTACAAGGGCTGGGGCGCGTTTCGCGATGCGCAGCCCCGCCGCTGCTTCGCGATCGCCCAGCCGGTGCGCGCGGGCGGGGCGGGGCGGCCGTTCGCCAGCGTCGCCGACTGGCCGGGGCGGGGCCTGCGCGGATCGCTGCACATCCGCCTCAGCCGCGCGCGCGACCGGTCGGCAGGGGTGACGCTGTCGATCGGCGAACGCCGCTTCGCGCTGATGGCGGACGGGGTGGACGCCTGGGCGGCGGACACCGCCAGCGACCGGGCGATCGTGACCGCGATGCGCGACGGGCGCAGCATGAGCGTCGAGGCGGTGGGCGCAGGCGGGCACCCGTTCGCGGATGTCTACGCGCTGCCCGGCGCGGCGACTGCGATCGACGCGGCGGCTTTGGGGTGTGCGGGGCGGTAGGTCTGCGTTGCCGCCTCGGCTTGGTGATCGTATCCTGCACCCACATGTCTTCGCTGTTCCCCCGCGAAAGCGGGGGCCCAGGAGCCACAAGCCGTATCGTTTGCGACCCTGGGCTCCCGCTTTCGCGGGAGAACATGAGAAGGGGTTCGGCGGCATGCGTGACGAACTTTCCGACCGCGATACGAAAGTGGAATTTCCCGCCGGTTTCCCCTATGTGCGGCCTCATGCAGACCGCCGCCAACCTCATGCCCATTCCCGGGCATATCGACCCCGTGCCCGTCCCCCGCGCGCTCGTGCCGCGCAGCGACGGGCGGATCGACCTGCTCGGGCTGTCGAAGGACGATCTGCGGATGGCGCTGGAGACGTCGCAGCTCGACCCCAAACAGGCGAAGCTGCGCGCGAAGCAGCTGTTCCACTGGATCTACAATCGCGGCGCGACGCAGTTCTCGGTGATGACCGACATCTCCAAGACGATGCAGCCCTGGCTCGAGCAGCGCTTCGTCATCAGCCGCCCGCAGGAGGTCGAGGCGCAGGTGTCGACCGACGGCACGCGCAAATGGTTGCTGCGGACCGACGACGGCAACGACTACGAGATGGTCTTCATCCCCGATGCGGACCGCGGCACGCTGTGCGTGTCGAGCCAGGTCGGGTGCACGCTCAACTGCCGATTCTGCCATACCGGCACGATGCGGCTCGTGCGCAACCTGACGCCGGCGGAGATCGTCGGGCAGGTGATGCTGGCCCGCGACTCGCTCGGCGAATGGCCGAGCCAGCCCGAGGGACGGATGCTGACCAACATCGTGATGATGGGCATGGGCGAGCCGCTGTATAACTTCGACGCGGTGAAGGATGCGCTGAAGCTGGTGATGGACGGCGACGGCCTCGCGCTCAGCAAGCGGCGGATCACGTTGTCGACCAGCGGCGTGGTGCCGATGATGGCGCGCGCAGGCGCGGAGATCGGCGTGAACCTCGCGGTGTCGCTCCACGCGGTCACCAAGGAAGTGCGCGACGAGATCGTGCCCTTGAACCGCAAATACGGGATCGAGGAACTGCTGCAGGCGTGCGCGGACTATCCCGGTGCGAACAATGCGCGGCGGATCACGTTCGAATATGTGATGCTAAAGGACAAGAACGACAGCGACGCGGATGCGCGCGAGCTGGTCCGGCTGATCCGCCATTACGACCTGCCCGCCAAGGTGAACCTGATCCCGTTCAACCCCTGGCCGGGTGCACCGTACGACACGTCGACGCCCGAACGGGTGCGCGCGTTTTCGACGATCGTCTTCGATGCGGGGATCTCCGCGCCCGTCCGCACGCCGCGTGGGCGCGACATCGACGCGGCCTGCGGGCAGCTGAAGACCGCGAGCGAGAAGAAGAGCCGCGCGGAACTGGATGCGCAGGCGGAGGCGAAGCTGCTGGCGCTGGGCTAGATATTCTCCCGCTTTCGCGGGAGAACGGCAAGTTCCTTAGTCACCCCAGCTTCCTTCGTCACCCCAGCGAAGGCTGGGGTCTCAGGCGGCTCTTTCCCCGCGCCGTCGCACGAGACCCCAGCCTTCGCTGGGGAAACCGGGGGGAGTGTGCTTTCGCTGGGGTGACGGGAAGGTTACGGGAGGACGAATGGACACCGCTAGCCTCGCCCTCCCCGCCGCCGCCGGCCTTATCGGCGGGGCGATGAATGCCCTCGCCGGCGGCGGCACCTTCGCGACGCTGCCGGCGCTGATCGCGATCGGGCTGCCGGCGAACGTTGCCAACGCGACCTCCAACGTCGCGCTGCTGCCCGGCGCGGCGACCAGCGCCTATGCCTTTCGCGACGAACTCGGACCCGTAGGCGGGGTGCGTCTGCGCCTGTTGGCGGCGATCACCTTCGTCGGCGGGCTGGTCGGCAGCGTCCTGCTGGTGCTGACGCCGTCGCACAGCTTCGATGTCATCATCCCCTGGCTGCTGCTCTTCGCGTTCCTGGTGCTGGCGTTCGGCAAGCGCGCGGCGGCGTGGCTGAACGCGCGGGTGACGATCGGGCCGCGCACGCTCGTCTGCGCGCAGGCGGTACTGGGCGTCTATGGCGGCTATTTCGGCGGCGGGGTCGGGCTGATGACCACCGCGATCTACGGACTGCTGGCCGGGATCACGCCGCGCGCGCTGTTCGCGCCGCGCACGCTGATGCTGGCGATCGCGAACGCGGCGGCGGCGATCATATTCGTGGCGAGCGGGCTGGTGCGCTGGACCGCGGGCCTGCCGATGCTGGTCGGCGCGATCGTCGGCGGCTGGGCGGGCGCGCATCTGGGAAAGCG
>CAXTVB010000219.1:0-4925 GCA_964247555.1 uncultured Sphingomonas sp.
GCCGACTTCACCGACCGAATAGGGCGGGAAGTTATAGTGCAGCATGAAGTTTTCGTACGACATCCCGGTCAGCCCGTCGATCATCTGCTCGGCATCGCGCGTGCCGAGCGTGGTTGTGCAGATCGACTGCGTCTCGCCGCGGGTGAACAGCGCCGAACCGTGCGCGCGCGGCAGGAAGTGCACCATCGCCTCGATCGGACGGATCTGCGTGGTGGTGCGGCCGTCGATGCGGGTGCCGTCCTTCAGGATGGCGCCGCGGACGATCTCCGCCTCCAGCTTCTTCATCAGCTTGCCGGCCGCCATCTGGTCCTGCGGGCTGGCATCGGCGAACGCGGTCTTGCCCTTGGCGCGGGCCAGGTTCAGCAGGTCCGAGCGCTTGGACTTGTCCGTCACCTTGTAGGCGGCGGCGATGTCCTTGCCGATCAACTTCTTCAGCTTGTCCTTGGCGGCGCTGAGATCGGCCTGCTCGGCCATTTCCCAGGGCTCCTTGGCGGCCTTCTCGGCGAGATCGATGATCAGATTGGCGGCCTCGCGGCACGCCTTGTGCGCGAATTGCACCGCGCCGAGCATGACCTCTTCCGACAGCTCCTTGGCTTCGGATTCGACCATCATGACCGCGGCACCGGTGGCGGCGACGACGAGGTCGAGATCGCCGGTCTTCGCCTGCTCCAGCGTCGGGTTCAGGACATATTCGCCGTCGACATAACCGACGCGCGCGGCACCGATCGGGCCCATGAACGGCACGCCCGAAATGGTGAGCGCGGCGGAGGCGGCGACCATCGCGAGGATGTCGGGCTCGTTCTCGCCGTCATAGCTCAGCACCTGGCAGATGACGTTGACTTCGTTGTAGAAGCCTTCCGGGAACAGCGGACGCAGCGGGCGATCGATCAGACGGCTGGTCAGCGTCTCCTTCTCGGTCGCACCGCGCTCGCGCTTGAAGAAGCCGCCGGGAATGCGGCCGCTGGCGGAGAATTTTTCCTGATAGTGGACGGTGAGCGGGAAGAAGTCCTGCCCTTCCTTCACGGTGCGTGCGGCGGTGACGGCGCACAGCACGACGGTCTCGCCCAGCGTGGCGAGGACGGCGCCGTTCGCCTGGCGGGCGACGCGGCCCGTCTCGAGCGTCAGCGTCTGGTTGCCCCACTGGGCGGTTACGGTCTTGGTATCGAACATTTTGTTTCCTTCACTCCGCGACGCCCAATGCGTGCGGGGCCTCTGTTGCGGGCTAAGCCGGCCCGCGGCGGTTTGGAGCGGTTTCGTCGCTCCGTGGAGAAGGAACCGGATTGTCCCCCCTCCCGTCACCCCGGGCTTGACCCGGGGTCCATCTCTCCATCAGCGCATGCGGCTCGATGGATCCCGGTATTCGCCGGGATGACGAAAAAGGGCGACCCGTAGGCCGCCCCTTTGTTACTTACGAAGCCCGAGCTTCGCGATGAGATCGAGGTAGCGCTGGCCGTCCTTGTGACGGAGATAGTCCAGCAGCGACCGGCGCTTGTTGACCATCATCAGGAGGCCGCGGCGGGAGTGGTTGTCCTTCGCGTGGCCCTTGAAATGGCCGGTCAGATTCTTGATCCGCTCGGTCAGGATGGCGACCTGCACTTCGGGGGAACCGGTGTCGCCTTCGGCGCGGCCATGTTCCTTGATGACTTCCTGGCGGCGTTCTGCGGTGATCGTCATGTATTGTCCTTCGACATCATATCAATATTGAAGCCGCGAACGACGCGGACGTTGCCGTCCTGAACCTCCACCACCGCGACCGGAACATCGTCCGCGCACGCGAAATATTGGCCGTCTTCGTTGGCGATCCCGTCCAGCACGCGCCCCTGTCGGAGCGCTCCTGCCTGGGCGGGGGTGAGGGGTAGAGCCGGGATGTCGTCCAGCCCCGCCCTCAACGGCAGGATATGGTGTTCAAGTGCGCGCGCCTTACCCGCTTCGGCCAAATTGTCCAGCGATATCGCGTGGGACAGATCGAACGGCCCGGCCTTGGTACGGCGGAGATAGGTGACATGGCCGACGGTGCCGAGCGCCAGCGCGATGTCGCGCGCGAGGCTGTTGATATAGGTGCCGTTGGAGACGTGGGGGGTGAGCGTGATGTCGGGCAAATCCTCCCCGGGCCGGGGAGGGGGACCCGCGTAGCTGGTGGAGGGGGCGTGCGGCAAGCAAACCGCTCGTGGCAGCCCCCCCTCCACCACCGCCCAAGCGGGCGGCGGTTCCCCTCCCCGTCCCGGGGATGACTGAAGAGAGTAAACCACCACATCCCTACTCGCCAGCACCACCGCTTCCCCCGCGCGCGCCAGGTCGTACGCCCGCGCGCCATCCACCTTCAGCGCGGAATACGCCGGCGGCACCTGCGATATCGGCCCGGTGAACCGCGGCAACACCGCCTCCACCGCGGCGACGCTCGGCCGTACATCGGACGTCGCGACCGGCACCCCTTCCGCATCCAGCGTGTCCGTCTGCACCCCGAACAGAATCGTGAACTCATACACCTTGTCGCTGTCGAGCATCCGCCCGGCCAGCTTCGTCGCCTCTCCCACCGCGATCGGCAGCACGCCCGTCGCCAGCGGATCGAGCGTGCCGCCATGGCCGACCTTGAACTTTGCGTAGCCGCCGTCGCGCAACGCCCGCTTCACCGCGGACACGCCCTGCGTCGAGCCAAGCCCCAGAGGCTTGTCGAGGATGATCCAGCCATGCATGTCGTCGGTCCTAACCCAGTGCCTCGGCAGCAGATGGTAGGCCGAGCGCCTCGACAAAATGCCGCCGGCACAGCGCGACATAGCTTTCGTTGCCGCCGATCTCGGTCTGCTGGCCCTCGGCGATCGCTCGCCCGTCCGCATCGACCCGCAGGTTCATCGTCGCCTTTCGCCCGCAGGTGCAGACCGACTTGATCTCGACCAGGCTGTCCGCGACCGCCAGCAGCCGCGCCGACCCCGGGAACAGATCGCCGCGGAAATCGGTGCGCAGGCCGTAGGCGAGCACGGGAATGCCGTCCGCGTCGCACAGCCGCGCGAGCTGGTCGACCTGCGCCGCGGTCAGGAACTGCGCCTCGTCCACCATCACGCACGCCAGCGGCTCCCGCGCGTGCCGTTCGCGTACGCACGCCGCGAGGTCGGTCTTCGTGTCGAACGGCGTGGCGGGCGCGGTCAGCCCGATCCGCGACGCGATCGTCCCGCGTTCGAACCGATCGTCGATCGCGGCGGTGAACAGCATCGTTGCTTGTCCCCGCTCGGCATAGTTGAACGCGGCTTGCAGGAGGTTGGTCGACTTTCCCGCATTCATGGAGGCATAGTAGAAATACAGCTTGGCCATCAGGCGAGCGTTTCGATGGGGATGGGGCAGGCAGCCCCCACCTTGCGATGGACCGCACGGTCGAGCGTGGCGAAGCCCCCCGTCTTCGCGGCCGACGCGATGTGGATCATGTCCGCCCAGTCGCCGCCCGCTTGATACCGGTCGATCGCCCATCGTGCGAGCAAGGGGCGGGCGATCGCAACGCCTTCGAGCGCCGTAATTCCGTCGAGCGAGGCGACGACCTGCGACCGCGGCATGCGATAGCGGCTTTCGAGTACCCAGCCGGTCTCCAGCAACACGGTCAACGATACGAACAGACGCTGCCGTTGCATGAGCTGCCTGATGGTTTCGATCTGCCGGGGTTCGTCGTCGAGGATCAACCGAAGAACGATATTCGTGTCTACGGCGATCATTCGCCGTTGGATTCGCCATAATGTTTCGCGAAATATTCCAAGTCGATCGTCATATCTTCGACCGCCACAGGCGGACCTTCGTATTTCGGTACGCGGCGACGAAACTCTTCATAGCTGATACTTTCGCGCGGCGGTGGTTCCGGCGCGTCGAGGATCAACCGGTTGCCAACACGTTCGAGGCTCAACCGCTCGCCGGCTTTCAGACCCAGCGCATCGCGAATGTCTTCAGGAAGGACGATCTGTCCCTCAGGCGATATGGTGATCTCGATTCCCATTGAGGCAAGATGCGTCCTACGCGCGTCCCGGTCAATCTTCGCCCAGATCTTGCGCCACCTGCGGTGCACGCAGCAGGGTGTCGATATGGCTGCCCTCGTCGAAGCTTTCGTCCGCCAGGAACTTCAGCTTGGCGGCGTATTTGGTCTTCACCGCCTGCGCGACTTCGCGCTGGAGGTAGGCGGTGTTGGTGCGCAGCGCCTTCAGAACGTCGGCCTCGTCGCGGCCGAGCAGCGGCTTCACGAACACGGTCGCGTGGCGCAGATCGGGCGACATGCGGACTTCGGTGACGGATACCATGTGCTTGCTGAGCGTGTCGTCGTGCACGTCGCCGCGCTGCAGGATCGCGGACAGGACGTGCCGCACCTGTTCGCCGACGCGCAGCGTGCGGACGGATTTTTCGGGGGCGTCAGTCGGTTTCGGCATGGGCTTGGCGAAAATCCGCCATCTCGGTGTAGAAGGTCAGGCGATTGCTCGCCGGATCGGTGATCGTGATTTCGCGCGTGCCCCAGGGGGTCTCGGCGGGCGTACCCGGCCGCGCGTTCTCGAATTGCTTCGCCCGGAGCATGGCCGCGTAGGCGACGACATCGTCCACCGGGATGCGGATCGCGGCTCCCGGGGAGGCATCGCCGTAATGCTCGGACAGGTGCAGCGCGCATCCGCCCAGCCTGACGCCGAAATAGAGCGGCAACCCGGGTTCGAAACGATGCTCGAACACCATTTCGAACCCCAGGAAGTCGAGGTAGAACGCCTTGGCGCGCACCTCGTCGAAGCTGCGCAGGACCGGCGTCGGTGCCCCGAGCATCCGCCTACAGCGTCCGTTCGCGCATCTCGACTTCGAACGTCTCGAGGAAGTCGCCAGCCTTGATGTCCGTGAAGTTCTGCGTGAACGTCACGCCGCACTCCAGCCCGGCGCGAACCTCCGGCACGTCGTCCTTGAACCGGCGGAGCGAG
>CAXTVB010000220.1:0-4920 GCA_964247555.1 uncultured Sphingomonas sp.
CGACGTGGCTCATGTCGTCACCCTCACCCTTCGCCGCCTTCGGCGTCTTTTCCCTCTCCCGTCGGGAGAGGGAGGGAGGCGCGCAGCGCCGGAAGGGTGAGGGTGACGCGAATCCTCACATCCCATACTCCACCGCGCGCTCGTTCGACCGCTTCAAATTGCGATACCGCGCCATCGCCCAGAGCGGGAAATACTTCGGATACCCGTGATAGCGAAGGTAGAACACACGCGGGAACCCGCCGCCGGTATAGTGTTCCTGCCCCCACAACCCGTCCGCATCTTGGTTCGCCGCCAGCCACGCCACCCCGCGCGCCACCGCCTCGCTATCGACTTGCCCCGCCGCCATCAGCCCGAGCAGCGCCCAGGCGGTCTGCGACGCGGTCGATGGCGCGGTGCGGTGGCTCGCATAATCGAGTGCATAGCTGTCGCAGTCTTCGCCCCAGCCGCCATCCGCATTCTGGATCGCGCCCAGCCACGCGACCGCCTTCGCGACCATCGGATGCTCGGGCCCCAATCCGGCGGCGTTGAGCGCGCACAGCACCGACCAGGTGCCGTAGATATAGTTCACCCCCCAGCGTCCGAACCAACTGCCGTCCGCCATCTGCTCGCGCGCCAGATAGTCGAGCGCGGCCTTCATCCGCGGGCTGTCGCGTTCGCCGCGCTGCGCCAGCATCGACACGCACCGCGCGGTCACGTCCGCGGTCGGCGGGTCGAGCAGCGCGCCGTGATCGGCGAAGGGCAGGTTGTTCAGATAGTCATAGTCGTTGTCCGCATCGAACGCGCCCCAGCCGCCGTTCGTCGATTGCAGGCCGACGGTCCATTCGATCCCGCGATCGATCGCCTCGTCGTTCACCGGACCCGTGCGGCCATGCGCGCGGTCCATCGCCATCACGACGACCGCGGTGTCGTCGAGGTCGGGATAATGATCGTTGTTGTACTGGAACGCCCAGCCGCCGGGGCGCACATCGGGTCGTTCGCTCGCCCAGTCGCCCTTGACGTCCAGCACCTGGCGCGGGCGCAGCCAGTCGAGCGCGGCGTCGGCGCGCGCCTCCTCGCCCGCCTCCATCATCGCATGCGCGGCCAGCGCGGTGTCCCAGACCGGCGAGACGCAGGGCTGGCAATAGGCCTCGTCCTCGCCGACCACGAGCAGCCGTTCGAGCGATTCCCGGGCCGTGGCCCGCGCGGGGTGGTCCTCGGCATAGCCCAGCGCGTCGAACATCATGACGCTGTTGGCCATCGCCGGGTAGATCGCGCCCAGGCCGTCGACGCCGTTCAGCCGCTCGGTCACGAACGCCACGCACCGGTCGATCGCGCGCTGTCGCAATCGCTTGGGCCATAGCCGGTCGCCACGCTTCAGCGCGCCATCCAGCGCATTAAAGAACAACGTCCAGACCGGCGTGGTGTCCGCCTTCGTGGTCGGCTGCACCGCCGCGCCGGTGTAGAGTTCGTCGACCAGCACACCCTTGGCATTGCGCGCGACGGGTTTCAGCGCGCCCAGCACCAGCAGCGGCACGACGACGGTGCGCGCCCAATAGGACATCTTGGCCAGCGTGATCGGGAACCAGCGCGGCGCGAGGATCAGCTCGGGCGGCATCGTCGGCACGGTCGCCCACGGCCCCGCCCCGAACAGCGCGAGCTGGATGCGGGTGAACACGTTGACCGCCGCGGCACCGCCTGCCGCCAGGATCGCCGCTCGCGCGCGGACCATGTGCTGGGCGTCGACGGGATCGCCGATCATCTTCAGCGCGAAATACGCCTTCACGCTGGCGCTGACGTCGAACTCGCCCGCGTGGAACAGGCCCCAGCCGTCATGCGCGTCGGACTGGATGCGGCGCAGGTAGCGGCCGATCTTCGCCTCCAGCGTCGCGGCGACCGGCTCGCCCAGATAATGGCGCAGCAGCACATATTCGGCGGGGATCGTCGCGTCCGCCTCCAGCTCGAATACCCAATGCCCGTCCGCCTGCTGTGCGGCGGCGAGCGCGGCGGCGGCGCGGTCCACCGCCTGGTCGATCATCGGTAGGGAGGGGGTGAGCGATCCGTGCATCCGACCGCCGTTACCGCGTGTCGGCGGCGAGTGCCAACCCCGCGGCGGTCTCGCCCGATCGGATCGCGCCTTCGATGGTTGCGGGGAGGCCGGTCTGCGTCCAGTCGCCCGCCAGGAACAGGTTGCGCCAGCGCGTCGTGGCGGGCGGGCGCAGCGCGTCCTGCGCGGGCGTCGCAGCGAAGGTCGCGCGCTTTTCCTTGACGACCTGCCACCGTGGCATCGGGGCATTGATGCCGTGCACGCGGGCGATGTCCGCCCAGAAGGCGTGGGCAAGCTCCTCCCGGTCGCGGTCGACCAGATGGTCCGCGGCGCTGACCGTCACCGATAGCCGGTCGGGAAAGGCGAAGACCCATTCCGCCGTCCCGCCCAGCAGCCCGATCATCGCCGGCGTGCCGGGCAGCGGCGTGAAAGCGAAATGCCCGTTGACGATCGCCCGGTGCTCGGTCGGGGTGATCAGGTCGGGGACGAGCGACATCGCGACCCAGGCGGGCAGCGCGAGGACGATCGCTTCATCGGCACCGACGGGTTCGGGGCCGTCGCCCCAGTCTAGCGCCGTCACCTGGGCGTCACCGAACGCCAGCGCGCGCAGGCGTCGTCCCGTCGCAACTGCCGCGTGCCGCTTCGTCAGCCAGGCGAGCGCCGGATCGACGAATGCCGCCGCCAGGCTGGGATGCGCGATCCGCGGGCGCATCGCCTTGCCACCCCTCGCGACGGTTTCGCGCAGGACGTTTGCGGTCAGCCGCGCCGACCCGGTGGCGGAGGGGGTGTTGAGCACCGCGAGCAGGATGGGATCGAGGAACCGGTCCCAGAGCGCGCCTCGCGCCTCGATCCGGTCGCCGACGGTCTGGCCGGGCGCGCCCGTCATCAGCCCGGCGAGCTTCAGATAATCGGCCAGCCGGGTCCCCGGCACGCGCCGCTTCGCCGACGCCACCCACCAGGGCAGCCGTCCGTCGTTGATCGCGACCGTCCAGCGTTCGCCCGTCGCCAGGTCCGCAAAGGCGAAATCGGCATGGTCCGGCCCCGCCATCGCCGGCGCGCCGACGGTTTCGCGAAAACGCTCGACCGCCGCGTTGCCCGACACCACGAGATGGTTGCCATTGTCGATCGTCAACCCAAGCTGGGGATCGTGATAGGACCGGTACCGCCCGCCGGCCTGCGCCGCCCCATCGGCGATCGAGACCGCAACCCCCGCTTTCGCCAGCGTCACAGCAGCGGACAGACCAGCCATCCCCGCCCCCGCGATCGTCGCCTTTGTAAAGGTCAACGGAACAGGCTCAGCCTCACGACGGTCCACAGCAAGGCGGGCTTCGACACGCGCACGCGGCTGCGGGGCGGGACCCAACCGATCGCCTCCATCCGCGCCAGCACCTTGGCATAGGCCGCGGCCATCAGCCGGGGCGCGATCAAATGGCCCCGAGGACGGGTCGCCAGGATCGCCTTCGCGCGGTCGAAATGCGCCTCAGCCTGCGCTGCCAGCCCGCGCGCGACGCCGTCGATCCGGGGGTCGGTCACGACGGTCAATGGATCGGCGAACGCGATGCCCGCCCCCATGATCGCCTCGCGTGGCAGATAGACGCGGCCGATCACCGCGTCCTCGTCGATGTCGCGCAGGATATTGGTCAGCTGCAGCGCACGGCCGAGATGGTGAGCCAGGTCGATCCCAATCGCCTCGTCCATGCCGAAGATCCGCACCGACAGCCGCCCCACCGCGGAGGCCACGCGGTCGCAATACAGGTCCAGCGTCGCCGCGTCGGGCCAGCGGATGTCGCCGGCGACGTCCATCGCCATCCCGTCGATCACCGCATGGAAATCGGCGCGGTGGAGCCCGAAGCGGCGCACCGCCTCGGCGACCAAAGCCGCCTGGCCCGGCTCGCCGCCTGCATAGAGCGAATCGATGTCGCGCCGCCACGCTTCCAGGGCGATCGCCCGACCCTCACGATCGCCCTGCTGATCGTCGGCGATGTCGTCCACCGCGCGGCAGAAGGCGTACACCGCATACATCGCCTCGCGCTCCGCCTTGGGCAGCACGCGCATCCCGGCGTAGAAGGAACTGCCCGCGACCTTGGCGCGGAGTGCAGCGGGGGTCGTGTCGGGGTTCATCGCCGTCGCCTTAGCAGCACGGGCAGCGCAGCGCTAAGCGCAAGCGCGGCGGCCTCCAGCTTGCCGTGGTGAACGCGTTCGGCCAGCGGGTCGCGGCGTTGGAGGCGGGTGTCGAGGCTTTGCGCGAGCTTGTGGATCACGGCCACCTCTGCGGCGAGGCGGCGATCATGGATCATCGCGGCGAAGGGCGACGCATCCACAAGGAGCCCCCGGGTGCGCTTCGCCAGCGCCACGATCGTCGCACGCAGGGCAGGGGTGGCCTGCGCCGCGCCCAGATCCTCCACTGCCGCGCCGTGTTCGGCCAGCGCATCCGCGGGGATGTAGACCCGGTCGATCGCGCGGTAATCCTTGCCGCAATCCTGCAGGTGGTTGACGATCTGCAGCGCGGCGCACAGCGCGTCGGAGGCAGGCCAGGTCGCGCGGTCTTCGCCATGAACATCGAGGACGTAGCGGCCCACCGGCATCGCCGAATGCCGGCAATAGCCGATCAGATCGTCCCAATCGGCGTAGCGGTTCTTGTCGACATCGGTCTCGAACGCGACGAGCAGGTCGCGGGCGTGGACGGGGTCCAGCCCCCGTTCCGCCATCACCGCCGCCAGCGCCATCGCCTCTGGTGCGCCCGCACCGTCCAGCCCCGCGCGCATCGCGGCGAGGCGGGTATGCTTCGCGGTGGCGCTGGCGGTCGGGTGATCCGCGATGTCGTCCGCGGCACGCGCGAAGCGGTAGAAGGCCATGATCGGCGCCCGATACGCCGGTTTGACAAGGACGCTCGCGAC
>CAXTVB010000221.1:0-4884 GCA_964247555.1 uncultured Sphingomonas sp.
GGCTGGAACTGGCGCAGGCGGCGGAGACGGCGCAGGCGCCGCTTGCGTTCGAGGCGGCGGTGGCGGGGGGCATCCCGGTCATCAAGGGCCTGCGCGACGGGGCCGCGGCAAACGAGATCGCGCGGGTCTACGGCGTTCTCAACGGCACCTGCAATTTCATCCTGTCGAAGATGGAAGCGCCCGCCGACAAGGGCGGCGGCCGCGACTTCGCCGAGGTCCTGGGCGAGGCGCAAGCGCTGGGTTACGCGGAGGCGGATCCCAGCTTCGATATCGACGGCGTCGATGCCGCGCACAAGCTGGCGATCCTGGCCTCGGTCGCGTTCGGCACCACGCCTGCCTTCGCCGATGTCGCGTCCTGCGGTATCCGCCATGTCCTCGCCGCCGATGTCGCGGAGGCTGCGTCGCTTGGCTATCGCATCCGCCTGCTGGGCATCGCGGAGGCGGGGCCGCACGGGTTGTTTCAGCGCGTCCATCCGCATCTGGTGCCGATCGACCACCCGCTGGCGCATGTCACCGGATCGCTGAACGCCGTCGTGGCGGAGGGGAATTTCGTCGGTCGCCTGCTGTTCCAGGGGGCCGGCGCGGGCGACGGTCCGACCGCCTCCGCCGTGGTCGCCGACCTGATCGACATCGCGCGCGGGGAATATGGCCCCGCCTTCGCGATGCCGGTCGCCGCGCTGACCGCGATGCCGCGCGCCGATACCGGCGACCGGCGCGGGCGGGCGTATCTTCGCTTCACCGTCGCCGACCGGGTCGGCGTGCTGGCGGAGATCGCGGCGGCGATGCGCGATGCGGGGGTGTCGATCGAAAGCCTGATCCAGCGCGGGGTCCTGACCGACGGCCAGGTGCTGGTCGCGATCGTCACGCACGAGGGGCCCGAACGATCGGTCGCGCAGGCGCTGGAGAAGCTGCGCGGGTCGCCGAGCGTGGTGGGGCAGCCGTTGTGGATGCATATTCTGGGGTGAGGGGGCATGTCGGGGGCGGGCGATCGCAGCATGCGCGCCTGCACATCTATCCGTCACCCCGGCCTTGAGCCGGAGCCCCGCTTCTTCTCGTCCGCCGAAGAAGCGGGGCCCCGGATCAAGCCCGGGGTGACGATGGGGTGGGCGGTAGGAACCGGGTCAGGGCAGCAACCGCCCCTTCACATTCCCCGCCGCTGGCTCGTCCAGCGGGATCGACACCCCCTTGTCCTTGTAACGCCGCTTCTTGAGACCATGCGCCAGATCAACCGCCGCTTCGACCAGCTTCGGCGCGAGATACCCGCCCCCACCGACCGGGCATTCCTCGCCATAGGCACCGCACTCGCCGCTGCCCGGTGGTCCGTTCAGCGCGACGACGGCGGACAGGTCGGGGTTCGATGCCACCGGATGGTCGGGCGGACCGCGGAACTGAGGGAGCGGCAGGCGCGGGGTGATGGCGTCTACATGGCCGCAGACGATGATGTCCTTGCCCTGATCGCTCGCCGCGGCGCAGGCGTCGTTCAGGATCGACCAGCGTTTCGGTTCGGTCGCAGGCGGCGCGGGCGAAGCGGCTGCGGCCTGGACCAGCAGAAGCAGCGCGATCCCGGTCACGGCGCCATCGGTCGGATGCCGCCCGCGTCGACCTTGCCGGACCCGCTCCCTGGCCCGATCCCGATCCCGGCATGGACGCCCGCCATGCCGCCGCCGACGAGGAACGGGCTGAGGTCCTGGATCGGCGTGTTGCGGTGGAGCAGTTCGCCGCGCTCGGCGACGACGTCGTCGCCGCGCGCCACCGTGGAAGTGGCGAAGGGCACGCGGAACCGGTCGGCATGGCGAAGCCCGCATACCGTGATGTCGGTCGTATCGGGATCGACCACGCACCGCGTCTCCGCCGCGGTGCGCAGCCGTTCGACGGCGATCAACGCCGCCGGGTCTGCCGTCTGGAGGAGGAGGGCGAGGAGCATTCGAGCCTCCGGCGCCGCGCGGCGATCAGCCGAACAGCTTGGACTTCAGCCCACCGAGCAATCCGCCTTCGCCGCCGCCCTGCAACAGGCTGGCGAACTGGCCCAGCGCGCCCTCGCCGCCGATATGGCCGACCAGGTCCTGCAGCTTGCCGGGTTCGATTCCCGTATTGTCGGCGGCGGTCGCGACCGTGTCGCCGGGCTCGGTATGCGCCTGGCCGAGCGCGGTCATCGCCTGTTCGACCTGCTCGGGCGACAAACCCACCTTTTCGGCGAGATTGTTGATGTCGACATTGCTGGTCACTTGGCCGAGCAGTCCGTCAAGCAGTCCCATCGTTCGTCTCCGTGGTTTCGGGTCGATGCAGCCGACATAGCAGGATCGCAGAGTCCCCGCGACGGTGTTTTATGCGTCCGGGCCGATGCCCAGGTCGGCCGGACCGAACGCGTCGGGCAGCAGCTGCGACAAGGCGTAGCTGGCGACCGCATCGCCCTCCGCCGCGCCGCAATGGACGGGCAGGTCGACCCCTCCCATCTGCGCGGCCTCGTTCAGCACCTGCCGACAGCGCCCGCAGGGGCTGACCGGCCGATCGCCGGTGGCGCGGCCGGCCGCATCCATCGCCCCTCCGATCACGCCCACCGCGACGATCTGGGCGATCCGGCCTTGTGCGCTGGCGGTCGCGACCGCGACGGTCTCGGCGCACAGCGACAAGCCGTAGCTGGCGTTTTCGACATTGGCACCGGTCACGATGGTGCCATCCGCCATCAGCAAGGCAGCGCCGACCGCGAAACGCGAATAGGGGGCGTGCGCATGCGCCGAGGCCGCGCGCGCCGCGTCGATCAGGCGGCGGATATCGTCGGTCATCGCATGCCCTCGTCGCCGCGGATGTGGAGGACGCAGATCAGCGTGAACAGCCGACGGGCGGTGTCGAAATCGACGTCGATCTTGCCGGCCAGTCGGTCCTTCAGCAGTTCGGCGGCCTCGTTGTGAATGCCCCGCCGGGCCATGTCGACGGTCTCGATCTGTTGCGGCGTGCTGGCACGAATCGCCTGGAAGTAGCTGTCGCAGATCGCGAAATAATCCTTGATGGGTCGGCGGAACCGGCCCAGCGCCAGTACCAGCGTCTCGAGGTGGCTTCCGTCCTCGCGGTACATATGGATGCCCAGCCGCCCTTCCTCGGACTCCAGCTTGATGCGGTAGGGGCCGGCATAGCCGTCGGCATGCACGCGCTGCGGTGCGAAGTGGTTGCCCTCGATCAGGTCGAAGATCGCGATGCGGCGTTCCTGCTCGATATCCGCCGATCGCCAGCCGAGACTGTGTTCGTCGAGTTCGATCGCGATGATCCGGGGATCGGCCATCGCCTTCCGTTAGCGCCGGGGCATGCGCCTGTCACTTATCCCCATCATTCCGCCGCAGCCGCCTTGAGCCACGAAGGCAGCCGCGTAGAAGCGTGGCCATGGCCACCCTCGCATTCCCCGCCCCCGCCGCGCCCGAAGCGCAGCTTCCCCGCAACGTCGAAGCGGAGGCGGCGATGCTGGGCGCGATGATGATCGACAATCGGCTGGCGGACGACGTCGTCGACCGGCTGGAACCCGCGCATTTCTACGAACCGCTCCACGGCCGCATCTTCGCCGCGATCAAGACGCTGCGCGGCAACGACATGCTCGCCACCCCGGTGACGCTGCGCCCGATGTTCGACGCGGACGAGGGGATGAAGGAACTGGGCGGGCCCGCCTATCTCGCCGGGCTGACGGGCAGCGGGGCGGGGCTGATCGGCGCGCGCCAGTTCGCGCAGCAGATCTACGACCTGGCGATGCTGCGCGCGCTGGTGTCGGTCGGACGGACCCTGGTCGACCGGGCGATGGATACGTCGGAGGAAGTGAACCCGCGCGCGCAGATCGAACTGGCCGAAGAGGAGCTGTTCAAGGTCTCCGCCGACGGCGGCGCGGAAAGCAGCGTCAAGACCTTCGCGCAGGCGACGACCGCGGCGGTGAAGATGGCGGAGCGCGCGCTGAATTCGGGCGGCAATCTGTCGGGGGTCACGACCGGCATCGACAGCATCAACGCGAAGATCGGCGGCATGCATCACAGCGATCTGATGATCCTCGCGGGTCGTCCCGGCATGGGCAAGACCTCGCTCGCGACGAACATCGCGTTCAATGCCGCCAGGCGGTGGATGCGCGACATGGCGGACGGGATCGCGCCCGCCGATTCGGTCGGTGCGAAGGTCGCGTTCTTCTCGCTCGAGATGTCGGCGGATCAGCTGGCGACGCGCATCCTGTCCGAACAGGCGCGGATCAGTTCGGAGAACCTGCGCATGGGCAAGATCAGCCGCGCCGAATTCGGCCAGCTGGCCGCCGCCGCGGCCGAGCTCGAGAATCTGCCGCTGTTCATCGACGATACCGGCGGCCTGACGATCGGCGCGCTGCACACCCGCGTCCGACGGCTGCAGCGGCGGCACAACAACGAGATCGGGCTGGTCGTCGTCGACTATCTCCAGCTGCTGACGGGGTCCGGCAAGAACAAGGACGGCAACCGCGTCCAGGAAATCTCCGAGATCAGTCGCGGGCTGAAGACAATGGCGAAGGACCTGAACGTGCCCGTCCTGGCGCTGTCGCAGCTCAGCCGCGCGGTCGAAAGCCGCGAGGACAAGACGCCGATGTTGTCCGACCTGCGCGAATCGGGTTCGATCGAGCAGGACGCCGACATGGTGTGGTTCGTGTACCGCGAGGATTACTACGTCGCGTCGAAGGAGCCGAAACGGCCGGTCGAGGGCGACAGCTCGAAGATCTTCGAGGACCATGCCGCCTGGGCGAGCGAAATGGAGCGGGTCTACGGCCTCGCCGAACTGATCGTCGCCAAACAGCGCCACGGCGCGACGGGCAAGGTGCGGATGAAGTTCGACCCGACGATCACGAAATTCTCGGATCTGGCGGAATATTGAGCTCCGCTCCCTCTTCAGAGG
>CAXTVB010000222.1:0-4875 GCA_964247555.1 uncultured Sphingomonas sp.
AGGTCGTGCGCGGCGCGCGCGTCCGGCGGCAGTTTCAGCAGGCGGACGAAATGCGTCGGCACCCATTGACTGTGCGTCACGCGGTAACGCTCGATCGTCGCCAGCGCGTCGGCGGCGTCGAACTTCTCCATCAGCACGATGGTGCCGCCCAGTCGGTGGACCGTCATCGACCAGCGCAGCGGTGCGGCGTGATAGAGCGGTGCGGGGCCGAGATAGACCGTCGCCGGCCCGATCCCCAGCCGCGCGGCGAGCTGTTCCAGCGCGTTCTCGCCGTCGATCGCGCCGTCTTCGGGTAGGATCAGGCGGATGCCCTTGGGCCGGCCGGTGGTGCCCGAGGAATAGAGCATGTCGGTGCCCGCACGCTCGTCCGCGATCGGCGCGTCGGGGAATCCGGCGGCGGGATCGTCCTCGACATACAGGATCGTCGGCGCGAGCCCGGCGACGAGGCCTCCGAAGACCCGGGACGTGACGATGGCCGTCGCGCCGCTGTCCTCGACGATGTAGGCGATCTCGGCTGCGGTCAGCCGCGACGACAGGCAGACGCAGTAGAGCCCCGATCGCTGCGCCGCCCAGACGAATTCCAGATAGCGTTCGTGATTGTCGAGCAGCACCGCGACGGAATCGCCGATGGCGAGGCCGACCGACCGGAACAGATGCGCCGCCCGGTTCGCGCGCGCCTCCAGTTCGGCATAGGTGACGATCCGCCCGCTATCGGCAAGGATCAGCGCGGCGCGGCCCGGATCGGTGGCGGCATGGTGGCGCGGGTGCATCGGCCTTCAGCGCATCCTCTCCCGCGCCGAAGCTGATGCCGGCTGCGTTCGTACGAGCGTGCCCGAACTCGCCCGGCCGATCAAGCGACGGCCGCGCCGCCGCGATCAATCGCGTTCGATATCGCGGTTCGCGTCGTTCTTGATGAAGCCGCGATCGTCGGGGACGAACGCGCTGGCCGGCACCGGCCGGGTGTCGATCGCGGTGATCCGCCAGACCGGCTGCCCGTCCCCGGTCGCGATCAGCTGCGGGACATGATGCGCCGCGTCCCAGCAGATATGCGCGGTGCGCGGGCCCTGGGTCAGGTCGTACCAGTCGCACCGCGCCGCGCTGACCGGCATGGCCTTGGGCGCGACCGCGGTGGCCAGGCGGTAGGTGCCTTTGGGGTGGCGCAGGCCGTGTGCGAGGTCGAACCAGTCGGTGAAATTGCCGACGCGGTACAGGTTCGTGCGGTCGACGCTGGTACTGATCTTCTTCTTCAGATCGAGGATCGTCAGCCGATAGCCGGGATCGCCGGTCCGGTGCGTCGCGAAGGTGACGATCGCCCGGTCGGTCGCGCGCTTCACGCGCCGGTCGTGGTCGCGCCACAGCTCCATCCGGTGAACCCCGTCCGCGCCGCGGAACAGCACGCTGTAATGGAGCGTCCCCGGCTCGCCCGCCGCGCTGAAGGTCCGGTCGAAGGAAAGGGTGGGCGCGGCCCCGGCGGACGATGCCGCCGACGCCGCACCCAGCAGGGCCACAAGGACATGCCTCACTGGCGCGTCGCCTTGGCATAATCGAAGTAGCGATACGTCTTCCCGTCGATCGTCAGATCCTTGACCTGCAAGGTGATGGTGTAGGTGCCCAGCGGGAAGGCGGTGTCGCGCGTGGCGCCGGTCGGGTCGGTCGGCACCTCGAACGCCAGCCCCGACGCCGCGCTGGCGGACGGCGTGACGGACGCGGCCGCGATGGTGGGTGCACTGGCGCTTTGCGGGAAGACCAGCGCCTCGTTGATGATCCGCCCGTCCGCCTGCGGCATCGTCAGCCCGAGCAGATAGGCCACCGTCGGCGCGACGTCGACATTGCCCGTCGGGTTGGCGAGCACCAGCGACTTCTTGAACGACGGCCCCGATGCGATCAGCGTGTTGTGGACGTCGGTCGGCCCGAAGCTGCCATGCATCCCGCGCTGGCCCCCGGTGCTTTCATATTCGATCCCGGTCTTGCCCTGGATCGAGACCGCATTGTCCCAGGCGAAGGAGACGACGACGTCGGGCTGTCCGTTGTCGCGCCGCGTCGCGTTTTCCAGGTTCACCTGCGACATCGACAGCGTGCCGGGCAGCGACCCGTAGCGGCTGTCCACGAAGATCGTGCCATATTCCTCGCGCTGCTGCAGGAAGCGGACGAGGTTGCGGATCGTCGTCAGGTCGTGGGAGGGGACGTAGAAATAGTCCGACCCGCCATTCGCCGCGACGACGATGCCGTTGGTCGGCAGGCTGCCCGGGGCGGGCACCTTGAAGCTCGCGACCGGCGCTGCCAGCGTCGCGCTGACCGCCTGATATTTGGTGTTGGCCGCACCGCACAGCGCGCCCGTGGTATCGGCGCGTACCGGCACCGTCGGCGTTCCGCTCGCGCTCAGCCCGTACATCGCACTGGTCGAACAACCGGTGCCGTCATAGGCCTTGAATCCGCGATAGGTCAGCAGATCGGCGGAGCGGACGTCGCCCGAGAAGGAATAGCCCGATCCGCTGACGCCCCCCAGGGTCGCAGCGCTCGTGCCGCTGGTCGCGCCGTTGATGGTCGCACCGTTCGGCGCGGTGCCCGACGCGGCGATTGCGCGCAGCGGATAGAGGCCGAGTGGCCCCGAGACGCTGGAATGCGCATGGTCGGAGACGACGACGATGTTGGTGCTGGTGTCGAGCCCCTGCGCCTTCAGCGCCGCCATCAGCTCGCCGAGCCGCGCATCCTGCGACCGCAGACCCGCGCGTGCATTCGCCGAGCCGGGACCATAGCCATGTTCGACATTGTCGGGGGTGCGGAACCAGATGAGCGACAGCATCGGGTTCTTCTTGGGCAGGATGTACGAGGTGAAGACCGACAGCATGTATTTGTTGGCGGCGTCTTCCGGTGCGCCCTGCGTCGTGTCGGTCGAATCGCGCGCGGCGACGGTCAGCTGGCCGTTGGGATCATAAGCGGTGGTGTTGAAGGTCACATAGCCCGCGCGTGCGGTCGGGTTGCCGTTGGTGGCGGCGAGCGTCACCGCATTGGCGCCCGAATAGTTGAACGGCGTGTTGGCGGGCAGCGCGATGTTGTTCGCCTGCAGTTCGGTGACCAGGCTGCGCGGCTGGACGCTGTTCTCGTCGAGGAAATAGCCGCCCTGGCCCAGATCCTGGATATAGGCGGCGCCGCTCTTGCCGACCGTCGCGGTCACGACGCCCGCAGCCTGTGCGGTGGCGAACAGGCTCTTCACCAGCAGCAGCTGGCCACCATAATAGTTGTTGAGCGTCGTCAGCACCTGATAGTCTTCGGTGAAGACCGGATCGACATAGTCCTGCGACGTCCCCGCCGCGGAGTTGCCGACCGGGATGGTGTTCGAGACACCCTGTGGGGGCGTCCAGAAGGTGTTGCCGTAGAAGCCCGACGTCTTGGGGAACGAGCCCGTCGCGAAGGACGATCCGTTCATCATCGTGAAGGTCGGATAGGTGGAATGATTGTCCGAGAAATTCACCCCGCCCGATTGCAGCGCGAGCAGATTGGGCGTGTCGGTCGAATTGACGTCGTCGGGGCGCAGCCCGTCCCACACCATCACGATCGTCCGAACCGGCCCCGACGATGTCGGGCTGGCGCTGGGCGTCGGGGCGGGGATCGTTCCGTCGCCGCACCCCGACAACAAGGCGGTCATGACCAGCAGACCCATCCATCCGGCGCGCAATTTCATCGACGATCCCCCGAAGCGCCCGACGCGATGCCGCGGGCCTGACGAATCGGTGGATTAGATCGGCTGCGTGACGGCCTCGTGACGCCGCCGGCCCCGCATCCCGGTATCGGCTATTCCTCCACCCCCGCTTCGCGCAGCGCCCGACGCGTTTCCGGCGAAGGGACGTCGCCGCCCACCGCATTCGCGACCGCCGCGCCGCGTTCCCCCGGCGGGGCCGGCGGTCCGGTCGTCGTATCGCGCGCGGTCCGCCGTTCCAGCTGCGAATTCAGCTCCGCGCCCAGCAGGAACACATAGGCCGACAGCCACAGCCAGAATTGCAGCACGATGACCGCACCCAGCGACCCGTAGGTCGCGCTGTAATTGCCCAGATTGGCGGCGTAGAAGGCGAAGAGGCTGGTCGCGGCGAGCCATAGCAACGTCGCGATCAGCGATCCCGGCGTCAGCCAGATCCACTTCGCGTGCGAACGGTCGGGCCCGAACCGGTACAGCGCGCCCGCGGCGGTCACCGCCATCAGTCCCAATAGCGCATAGCTGCCGATCCGGATCGCGGTCAGCACGATCGTGGGCGCATCGGGCATCAGTCCGCCAAGGAACGCCGTCGCGGTCGTCGACGCCGCCGCCCCCAGCGCCAGCACCACCGCGGTGCCGGTGATCGCGAAGGCGACGATATATAATTGGAAGAACCCGCGCTTCTCGCGCTCTTCGTAAGCGACGTTCAGCGCGGTGATGAGCGCGCTCGCGCCCTGCGTTCCGCCATACACCGCCAGCAGCAGCGCGAGCGCCAGGCCCCAGCCTTTCTTGCTGCCCGACGTCTTGACGATGTTCGCCAGCTGATCGCCGATCAGGTGCGCGGCGTCGCGCGGCAATACGCCGAACAGGCCCTGGATGTTGGCGGCGACGCTGGCCGGCGTCGCGATCAGGCCATAGGTCAGCACGGTCGCGGCGAGCAGCGGGACGATCGCAGCGAAGCCCCAGAACGCGGTTCCCGCCGCGATCAGGCTGAGATTGTTGGTACCCGCATCCGCCCAGGTCGCCTTGGCGATGCTCCAGCCGTCATGACGCAGGATCGTCCAGGGATTGTCCGCCCTGCGGATCGCCGCACGGGTTGCCGCGTCGATATCGTCGCTCATCGTTCTACGCCCCCAAGGTTCCGCACGCCCGCCGATCCCGGGATCGGCGGGCGTGCGGTTGCC
>CAXTVB010000223.1:0-4870 GCA_964247555.1 uncultured Sphingomonas sp.
TCGTCGGACTGTCTCCGCGGTATTTCCTCGCGGGTCTGCCGGCGGCCGTCCTATTGACCGGAGCCTTGGCGCTCGAACGCGGCGGCCTACGCATCAAGCATCCCGCGCTGCAATTGCTTGGCGGTGCTAGCTATGCGCTTTACCTGACGCACCCGTTCGTTTTCCAGGCCGTCGCCAAGTTTTGGCCGCCGACGGGAAGTCTTGCGGTCGTTCAGGCCGCTGTTTCAATCGTCGCAGCGCAAATCATCGCGGTCGCCGTGCATCTGTGGTTTGAAAAGCCACTGACCGATATCATTCGGCGATGGACGGGGCACCGTCCTTCGACCGTCGCTGCCGTGGAAAGCCGCGCGTTGACGGGCTCCGACGCTAGGCCCTAGCCTCGGTACGTTCGAGTGCTAATCACCCGACGGTCCGCTCAGCTATCGCCGCCCCGGCCGAGCTTCCCGATGTGAAAGCCTTGAAGTTCCGACAGTCCATAACCGCCGAATGCGAATATCATCGGACCATAGAGACTGAACGCCTGGAATAGGTTTTCGCCGAATGCCCTGACGATCATCGTAAAGATGAAGACCGTCGCTCCCACCCAGAAAAACCCCTCATGAAACAGCGCTCGGTAGGCGACGAGCGCAAGGGATCCGAGCATCGTCAGGACACCCAGCAAAAGGCCGACCGATCCCAGGTCCGCCGCCATTTCGTAATAGGCATTATGAAAATTGAAGCCGATGGCGTCGGTCATATTTTGCTCGTGCAACGCACCGATCGCGTTGGGCGAATTGCTCATCCAGAAATAGCGATAGCCGGTTCCCAGTATCGGGCTGCGCGCGAATTCGTCTTTCGCATAACCCCATATCAAGGTCCGGCCGGTCAATGTCGGATCTTTCTTCAGCGTATTCAGCGTGTATTCGGTCGCCTTGTTGAGAATCACGTCGCTGTAGAAGGCGACGGGAGACAATAATACGAGGCAGAGAACGAACAACGGAATCTTCGCGTGCTGTGGAAGCGCACGAATCAGAACGACGACGATCATCAGAAAGGGCGCGGCGATCGCGACGACGATTTCGCCCGACGCCTGGGTGGTCGCCAAAAGATATATCGCCAGAGGTAAGCCCAGGGCGCCGACGATCCTCGCGGTGGCGGCGTGACCCCGGTCGAGAAGGGCGGTCGCGCCGACCAAGAGCAGGAGGTAAGCGACCGTGGCCATCGCGTTTTTGCTGCCCGTCAAACCAACCAATACCGGCCCCTGGGTCGACGGGCCCTGGATGCCCGACGCGATCGACAGGACGCAGGTCAGGACGGCGGCCCATAACAATGCGCGGATGAACGATCGGGTCGGCAGAGACGCGACCATCGCCAGTACCGCCACGAAGGTCACGAACAATTGAACCGAATAGCGGGCCGTCAGTATCGGATCGGGCGACCAAAGCGTCGATAGTACGGCCCATCCGGGGAACAAGAGGAACAAGCTTAAGCCGCGCCAGCGAAAGGCCGTGTCGCGACCGAACCACATCAGGCCGGCGGTCCCCACAGTGACGCCTACCGGCACGACAGGGCCCAACGTTGCCGCAAGCATGAGGAAGCAAACGCCGGAGGCGCAGATCTCTGCGATGAACCGATGGTCGCGCCGATCGCCATCGGCAGGCGCTCGATTGAGGGTTCTCGATTTCATCGTCCAACTTCACCCTGTGACCGTCTGCCGGACGCTACCGCGCCGAAATCGATCATAGCCACGTTGGCAACATCGAGTACACCACCTGGCGCGACATGCACGATCCACCCATGATTCAACGCCCAATCGATCAGGCTTGCGCACGCGGATCGTTCGTCATGTATTAGGCGATCGGGCAATGGGGAGGCGGCAGGCCCGTCGTCATCCGATACCTGCACAATACGGAGCGGAAGCGATTTTATATGAGTGACCAGCATGCCCCGTCGGCGTCGTACTCCCCATTGGTATCGATCCTGATCGTCGCGCGCAACACCGGTGCCCTGATCGGCGATGCGCTGTTGTCGGCACGTCAGCAGACGTTCACCGACATCGAGGTGGTCGTGGTCGACGACGGATCGACCGACGACACGCGCATGGTGGCCGACACCCACGCAGCGCTCGACCCGCGCGTGCGGGTATTGGCCGGACCGCAACAAGGACTGGCCGCGGTGCGCAATGCCAGCCTGCTCGCCGCACGGGGGCGGTGGGTGGCGATCCTGGACAGCGACGACCTGCTCCACCCGACGCATGTCGAACGGCTGGTCGCTGCGGCCGAGCGCACGGGTGCCGAACTGGTCGCGGCGAACATGATAAACTTCGCGGTGGATCGGGGCATCACCAGCACGTCGCTGTTCGCCGATGGCGCATCGTGGCGCGAAGAACGCGATCTCGATCTGCTCGGTTATATCCGCGCGAACGGTGCGGTCGCCGGCGGCGTCGTGACCGGTTATCTCAAACCGTTGATTTCGTCCGCCTTCCTGCGCGACCACGGCATAAGCTACGACACACGGCTGCGGATCGCGGAGGATTACGATATCGTCGCGCGTGCGCTCGCGGCCGGTGCGCGCTATCTCTTCGTTCCGCGCCCCACCTATTTCTACCGGCGTCACGCCAATTCGACGTCGCACCGGTTGAGTGTCGCGGACCTCATGGGCATGCTCGCGGCATCGGGATCGGAGATGCGCGCCCGCGACGCGGCGGTGGCGGGCGCGATTGCGCGGCGAAAGCGCGCCATCCGTTCCGCGTTGGCGCACGCCCGCGCGATCGACGCGCTGAAAGCCAGGCGGGGGGCCGCTGCGGTACGGGCGCTCGGCATCGATATGGGCGCGTGGCTCGCATTGGCGCGTTCGGCGATCGAGGGTGGACAGCGCCGGCTGCGGCGGCAAGGCGATGCGACGCCGAATGGATCGGCACCCGAACCCGTCGTCCTTGTCATCGGCGATGCTGGGACCGGATCGACGCTCGCCACTGCGACCGCTGGAGAGTCGCGGACGATGGCCCACCGTGCCGCGCCGCGCGACGATGCCGCACGCGCGGCGATTGCCGACGGGTTGCCGCCGGTCGCACGCATCCTGATCGCCGCACCCGCGACCGTGGACGATGCCGCCTATGCAATGGCCCCCGATATCGTGCGCGAGGTGCTGAGCGATCCGATGGTCGACGCTACGCCGAAGGGATCCGCTGCAGCCACAGGGTGAAGGCGGCGTAGCACGCCGTCGCGGAAAAATGCCGCCGCGCCGCTTCCAGCGCCGCCCCGGCCAGCGCGGCGCGCGCTGAATCGTCGCGGTGCAACGCGAGGATGTGTTCGGCGAACAGGGATGGGTCGTCGGTTACGCGCACCGCGCCGGCGCATTCCCGTTCGCAGCCCTGCATCGTAACCGTCGTTGCGACGATCGCCTTGCCCTTGGCGAGGGCTTCGATCAGCTTGATCTTCAGCCCGGAGCCGAAGGTGAGGGGCGAGATGACGATGCCCGCGTCGGCATAAAGCGGACCGAGATCGTCGACGAGACCCATGAACGCGACCCCGTCCGGCCCACCCTGGGGAAAGGCGCGGGCGACGCTGCCCGCGATGTCGAGCCGCGCCTCGGGCCATCCGGCGCGGACCCGGGGCCAGATATGGTCGAAAAACCATTGCAGCCCCACCGAATTGGGCGCGGTATTGCTGCCGACGAACAATATCCTGTCGGCCCGTCCGGGTTGCGCGTCCGCGACGCCGTGCGCCGCCATCGGCGCGAGGATCGCCTGGGTGTCGGGGACATCCGTCTCGACGAAGGCGGCTTCGGCGGATTGGATCGCGATCACCGCATCGGCCTGGGCCAGCATCCCGATTTCCTGCGCACGATCCACGAGCGCGACCGAATCCTTCCCTTTGCCCACCCGGGCGGAGAACAGGTCGTGCATGACGATGGCCGTCGGCACCGTCCGGTCGGGCAGGTCGCGGAAACCTTCTGCGCAGAACATATAGTCGGCGATCGCGACGTCCGCCCGGTCCCGCGCCGCCTCGGCGAGCCAGGCGTGATCCGCCGCGGTCCAGGGGATCGCGACGGCATAGGGGAGCGGCCGGTCGACCGCCCAGCGGGCGGCGAACCCCACACGCCGCGCGATGGCGGCCAACCCGGCCCGAGCGATCGCGGCATATACCCCGGGCACCGGCGACACCCAGTGCCGACCGATACGCAGCATGCCGCGGATGCGATGCGTTTCGAAAACCCCGGTTTCCGGGCGCATCGACAAAATGGGCCAACGTCCGGCGACCGTGGGAGAGGGTTGGACGAGGTGGGGCACCATGCCGGCGGCGCGAACCGCGCGCGCGAGGTCGAGCAGATAGGCGGAACTGCCGTTGGTCGCGCCGACGATCCGCTGCCTGCTGATGAATAGCACGTTGGTTGCGGTGCGCTGCATGGTTGCTCCCGGTGATCGCGGCCCGACCGCCGCATCGCCGCGGCAGGATGCCGCGTCTTGCACCGCGTGCCAATGAACAAGTCGCGCATCCTATGCCAGTGCCGCCGGCCCCGCCATCTCGAGGACCGGCCAGCAATGGACCGGTCTGCACGGCAAACCGGTCGGCACGAGCCCTCGCGACGGCCGTTGCGGCGATAGCGTCTCGACTGTGTGCCACAGCGGCCTTAAGGGTATGCCGTGCGACGCCATGACGTACGGGTTGTTCGGGCGCCTGTGATGGTCCCGTGCGGAGAATGAGTAATGCGGGGGATCAGAAGCCCGGGCCGGTCGCAGCCATCGTTTTCGCCGAACGCCGGCTTGCTGACAGAGGGGCGTGCGCTATCGCGTGGCGGCCCCTCGGATGACGGTATCCATGGCTTGGACGGGCGAGTTACGGTTTCTTGTCGATTCCCTTCCTAAAGCATGTCTCGACCAGAGATCGTC
>CAXTVB010000224.1:0-4853 GCA_964247555.1 uncultured Sphingomonas sp.
GCATCGACTTTTGCGCGCGGGGACTGCAGGGGTTGTTCGGCGAGAATTAGTTCCTTCCTCAACTTCACGTCATCGAACCGCAGCAAGGCCTGCCCCTTTGCGACCGACGCGCTGGGCGCGACGTCGATGCCGGCGATCACCCCCTGAAACGGCGCGGCGACGACGAACGGATGCGCGGCGACGACCTCGACCGGCGCGAGCGCGGAGAGGTGGACCGGGAACAGCGCGACGACGACGGTCGCAGCGACGGCGATCCGGCGTTGCGTCTTCGTCAACCGCGGCAAACGGCGCACCGGCTTGCCGCCGGTCAGCGCGAGCCAGCCATGCTGCACCGTATCGCCGAGCCGCGACAGCCGCGCCGCCTCGGTCCCGTCGAACGGTACGCTCCGCGCGAGCAGCAGAGCGCCGAACGCCTTGCCGTCGCGATCGACCAGCGGCTGCCACAGCCAATATCGGAAAGGATATTCGCCCAGCGCCTCGTCATCCGGCGCATCGAGATCGCACGCGCCGTCGAGGTCCGCGACCGCCGCCTCGACCGCGCGGATCACCGGCGCGTTGCGGTCCACCGCGGCAAGGCTGGACGCGGTCCGCACTTGCCAGCCTTCGCCCACCAGGGGACGCTGGACGACGAACATCTGGTCGTACGCGATCAGCCCGCGCGTTTCGTTCGCGGCGAAGAACAGCAGTTCGGGAACGCTCGCCTGCTGCCGAACCGACGCCTCCCACGAGAGCAGAAGCCCCAGCGGAGACGCTTCCACGCGCGGCGGATGCGTCAGATCATGCAGCACGGCCATCGGGTCCGCTCTGCTGGAATGGGCCCCGCTGGAAATGGGCCGTACCGCTCATGCCCGGCAGGACCGTGCCGGCAACGACGATCTTGCCGGTCACGCGCATCGTCTTGGACACCGGATCGACCGCCGCGCCGAGGCGGACGATGCTGCCGGTCACGCTGCCGCCGGTTTCGTCGATGCCGAAGCGGAACGGCGTACCGGGTTTGAGCCAGGTCAGCCAGTTGGAGGGTACGATCAGTTCGACCTCGAGATCGCCGCTGCCTTGGATCTTCATCAGCGGCGCACCGGGCGCGGCGACGTCGTGCGGGTGCGCGATGCGCTCGACGACGGTGCCGGCGAAGGGTGCCGCGATCGAGCATTGCCCGGTGCCGGCCGCGATCGCCTGCGCCTCGGCGGTCGCCTTGCCCAGGTTCGCCTTCGAGACGGCGACCTCGTTGGTGCCGATCGCCTTATACTGATCCAGCTCGACATTGGTGTCGTAGGTCTTGCGATACGCCGATGCCGCCGCCTGTGCCGCGGTCAGCTGCGCCTTCATCTGCGAACAGTCGAAGCTGGCGAGCATCTGGCCGTGCGCGAAGCTTTGCCCCGCCTCCAGCGGCAGGGCGGTGATGAGCGCGGTCATGCGGCTGGCGATCACTGCCTCCTGCCCCGACTTCACGACGCCGTGCGCACTCACGTCCGTGCCGGGCACGAACGCCGCGCCGCCGATGGTGACATGCGCGTCCGCCAGCGCCGAACGATCGACGGCCAGGTGCGGCGGGGTCGCGCGCGTCGTCGCCTTCGCATCCGACCAGGCGACCTCGCCGGGCAAGGCGAGCGTCGCGACGAACGCCGCGACGCCGGCCAGGGCGACGCCGCCCACCAGCTTGGCGCGCGTGCTGAGCGCCTTCAGGTTCGCCAGTTCCATCCTCAATTCCCCCGCATCGCGACTTCGCGCTTCGCCCACATCGCCTGCAACGACTGGGCCAGATCGCGCACGCTCTGCTGGTCGGTCACGTCGGGCGTGAAGCTGTCGACCCCCATCGCCGCGTAGAGATTGGCATAGGCGTTCTGCGCATCGGCATAGGCGATGTCGTAGCGGACCTCGCTGACGAGCGTGTTCATCCGCTCGCGCAACTGGGTCTGTTCGCTGATTGCGCCGGCGCGGAAGCCGCCGTCGATCTGCCCCATGATCCGCGCCTGCACCGCATGGCCGTGGCGCGCGGTCTCGAGTTCGGAGGCGTAGAGGCCGTAGCGGGCACGGGCGACCTCGACCTGCGTCATCACCGCCATCGCGGTCGCCAGTTCCTTCGCCTTCAGCACGTCGCCCTCGGCATGGACCGACTTCTTGACCGCGCCGATGCGGAAGACGTTGATGAGGTTGAACGCCGACTTCGCACCGTACTGCGCCCAGTTGCCGTTCGACAGGAAGCTGTTCGAATCGGTGTTGACCCCGACGAAGCCCTTGAGATTCGGGAACATGCCCAGGATCTGCAGGTCCAGCTCGCGCTTGTTGATCCGCTGCTGATAGCCCAGCTCGTGAAGCTCGGGCCGGTTGCGCAGCGCGGTCATGATCTCGTCGTCCGCGGACAAAGCGACCGCGGGCAGCGCGTCCTCGCGCGGCGGCAGGACCAGTTCGTAATCCGTGCCGGGATCGAGGTTCATCAGCGCCGCCAGCTGCGCCTTGGCGATCTGCAATTCGCGGCCGAGCGACTTCGTCTGCGCCTCGATCTCGATCAGTTCGCGCTGGTAGGTCAGCGCAACCAGCGGGGGCGCCGTGCGGCGATCGGCTAGGCGTTCCGAGTTGCCGAGCGTCGAGGCGATCGTCGTCTGCAGCTGTGTCAGCTGCGCGAGCAGGCGCTGCGCGGAGACCGCGCGGTAATAGGCCGTCCGGACGTCCTCGATGATCCGGTTCGAAACCTTGCGGCGTTCCTCGCCTGCGATCAGCACGCCGTCCGCCTTCTGCTTGGCGCGGATATAGGACAGGCCGAAGTCGAGCACGTCCCAGCTGACCGTCAGGTCGCCCGCAAAGACGTCCTTGTCGGTCGAGGTGGACGGTTCGAGGCTCTGGCGATTGGTCAGCAGCGACAGGCTCGACGCGCCCGCCTGGTTGCTGCGCCCGAAATAGCTGCCGCTGGCAACGACCTGCGGCAGCATGTCGTAGGTCGACAGGTTCAGTTCGCGGCCCTTCAGCGCCTGCTGCATCTGCTCGACACGGTAGTCGAGATTGTATTTCAGCGCGCGGGCCATCGCCTCGTACAGGTCGACCGGACCGGCGACCGGCTCCTGATGCGCGGTCACCATGACCCGCGTGTCCTTCGCGCGGATATCGTTGTCGAGCGCGGTCATCGGGTGCGGGGTCACCGAACAGGCGGAGAGCATCCCGCCGAGCGCGAGCGCGGCGGCGATGCGGTGGCGGGCGCGATGGCGCAGGGTCGTGGTCATCTCGGTCCTCACTTGAAGATCTGGTCGATGCGATGGGCATCGGCCCTTGCGGCGGCGTGGCGGGTGGAGAGCGTGGCGTTCAACGGTGCCGCGCGGTGGTGGATCGGTCTGGCGTGGACGGCGCGGTCGAGTTCGACCTCGCCGGTCGCGCCCTGCACGACGATCGGCGTCGCGCTGGTATGGCCGTCGGCGCGGGTGACGCGGACGACGAGGTGCAACTCGTCCATGTCCGCGCCGCGTTCGATGATCGCGAGACCGCGGTGATCGACGCGGATCCAGTCCGGTGCGACGCCCTTGGCCGGGCGGATATCGACCGACCGGATCGGCGAAGCCCCCTGGCCCGCGGTATCGCGGACCTCGACATAGATCGCACCACCACGGACCACCGAATCGATGATGATGCAGGCACCGGCATCGGACGCGACCGAGAAGCCGGTCACGCCCTTCACCACGAAATCGCTCCAGCGATGGTCGAACAACCGGTCGCCTGCGTCGCGCTGGTCGCGAAGCGCCTCCAGCCGTGCCACTTCGCCAGTGACCGGGTGCGTGCCGTCGACGTAAATCCGGTTCAGCGTCCGGATCGCCGCGACCGCATCGCCGACCGGCTGCGGACCGATCGCGGTGTCGTCGAGCGACCTTATATCGTCGACCGTATCGAGGATCGTCAGTGGGTTGCGGACGATGCCGTCGGTCACGACGATCCGGACGAAGCCCGGCGAGGGATCGACGAACTTCACCCGACCGATATTGAGCAACTGTCCGATATCCGCACCACGCCCGTCCGCCACGCGGACGACGAAGGTCGCGGAGGTGAAACCGCCATTGCCGTCGGCGACGACGTAGCTGATCGTCGCGGTGCCGACGAAGCCGAGATGCGGCGTGAACGACAGCATCCCGTCCGGACCGACCGACACATCGCCATTGGCGGAACTGGCCTGGACGACGACCGGCCGATCGCCATCGGCATCGGCGACGCCGGCCAGCGCATCGATCCGCACGGGCCGACCGCCGACCGCATCGATCGGCTGGCCCTGGACGGGAACGATGGGTGGATGATTGCCGTGATCGACCGTCACGGTGACGACCGCGGTGGCGGTCGCGCCGTCGCTGTCGGTGACGGTGTAGCGGACCGTATCGGTGCCGCTGAAGGCGGGTCCGGGGGTGTAGGCGATCGTGCCGTCGGCGTTGATCGCCACGCTGCCATGGTCCGCGGTCGCGGCGGTGACGGTCAGCGGGTCGCCGTCGGGATCGCGCACATCGGCGAGCGCGGGGAGGATCACGCCGGCGTCCTCGTTGGTCCGCGCGGTGCTGTCGGTCGCGACCGGTGCTTGGTTCGCGACCTGCAAGGTAAAGCGCGACACGGCGCTCTCGCCGCTGGGGTCGGTCGCCGTGACCGCGATGGCGTATAGTCCGTCTGCGCCTGGTGCTTGCGCCGCCGCCGAACGATCGACGACGCCGGAAATCGCGCCGGTGACGGGATCGATAGACAGGCCCCGGGGTAGGCCGGTCGCGGTATATGTCAGCGCATCGCCATCGACATCGCCGAACCAGGGCGCGGCATCGATCGCGACCGCGTTCCCCTCCAGCGTGCTTCGCGTCGACGGCGCAGCGACGATAGCGGTCGGCGCGTGGTTGACC
>CAXTVB010000225.1:0-4542 GCA_964247555.1 uncultured Sphingomonas sp.
CCGATCAACGAGCCCGCCCCCTGCTGGTCGACCTTTTCGGCGACCGACGCCAGCGATGCCGACATCACCCTGAGATCGCGGACGAGCTGTCCGACCTCGGGCACCGTCTGTTTCGAGAAGGACTGGAGCCCGGGCCGCACATCCTCGACCGCGCCGTTCAGCGTGTCCGCGCTCTTCTTCGCGGACATGATCGCCTGGTTCAGGTTGGCCATCGCCGGCTTGATGTCGGTCGTCAGCACACCGTTCGACGTCTGTGCCAGCGCGCCGATCTGCTGCGCCGCATCGCCCGCCTGCTGGATCGCGATATGCGCCTGCGCCAGCGTCGCCGCGATTTCAGGCCCGCGATCCCCCAGCGCGGCGGACAGGCGGTTGGTGTTGGCGAGGATACCTGCGATCGACGCCTGGTTCTTGTCGGTCAGCAGGCCGGTCAGCCGCTCCGTCAGCGTCGACAGCCGCTCCAGCAACTGCGGCGCGGAATTCAGGATCGCGCCCAGCCCGCCCTGCTTCGTCGGGATGACCGGGACGCCGTACGGGCATTGGCTCTGCGGATTGTCGTCGGGGCAGCCGATCGCTTCCGCCCCTTTACGCGCGCCGTCGAGCGAGATCTGGCTGACCCCGGTGAAGCCCACGCCGGAGATCGTCGCGGTCGTGCCCTGCAGGATCGGCGTGTCCTGGTTGACGGTGATGCGCACGCGGACGAACTGTGGATCGGGCTTCCACAGCGCGATCTCCTTCACCTGGCCCGACGGCACGCCGGAGAAGGTGACCGCCGATCCCTTGGCGAGACCATCGACCGACGTCTTGAAGAAGATGTCGTATTCCTTGGTCGACGCGCCGCCCAGCCGCGCGATCCACACCGTGAACAGCGCGAGGACCGCGAGCAGGATCAGCACCACGGTGCCGACAAGGACATGGTTCGATCGGGTTTCCATCAGCGCGTCGTCCTTGCCGTTTGGTCGGCGTCTATCGGGGTTCGGTGATCCGCGATCCCGGCTTGTGCTTCCTGCGTGGCGACCGCCGCACGGCCGCGCGGGCCCTTGAAATATTCCTCGATCCACGGATGGTCGAGCGCGATCAGTTCGGGGATCGTCCCGACCGCGATAACCTTCTTGTCCGCGATCACCGCGACCCGGTCGCAGATGGCGTAGAGCGAGTCGAGATCGTGGGTGATGAGGAACACGGTCAGCCCCAGCGTCTTCTGCAGCGACTTGGTAAGATCGTCGAACGCCGCCGCGCCGATCGGGTCGAGCCCGGCGGTGGGTTCGTCGAGGAACAGCAGGTCGGGATCGAGCGCCAGTGCGCGGGCGAGGCCGGCCCGCTTCTTCATGCCGCCCGACAGCTCGGCGGGGAATTTCGGCCCGGCTTCCGCGGCGAGGCCCGTCATCACCACCTTGTACGACGCGATCTCGTCGAGCAGCGCCTGGTCGAGCGCGGGGTAGAATTCGCGAAGCGGAACCTGGACATTCTCCGCGACGGTCAGCGTGGAGAACAGCGCACCGCCCTGGAACAGCACGCCCCATCGCTTGCGCAGATCGACCGCGTCGTCGTCGCTCAGCGTCAGCACATCCTCGCCGAACACGCTGATCTCGCCGGCGTTCGGGATCTGCAGCCCGACGATCGAGCGCATCAGCACCGACTTGCCCGTGCCCGATCCACCGACGACGCCCAATATCTCGCCGCGCCTCACGTCGAGGTCGAGGCCGTCATGGATGACCTGATCGCCGAAGCAGTTCTTCAGGCCTTTGACCGAAATGACGATATCGTCGCCGCGCGCACGAGCGGTCGCGGGGGGCATCAATTCCACCCCAGCCAGGTGAAGAACACCGCGAAGAACGCGTCGAGCACGATGACCAGGAAGATCGCCTGCACCACCGCCGACGTGGTGCGCAGCCCGACCTGTTCGGCGTCCGCCTCGACCAGCAGGCCCTGGAAACAGCCGGCGATCGCGATGATCGCGCCGAACACCGGCGCCTTGATCAGGCCGATATACAGATCGGTGATCGGCACGACTTCGCGGATGCGCTGGATATACGTCACGGGCGGCACGCCGATCGTGATCCACACCAGCAGCCCGCCGCCGATCAAGGCGATCATCGACGCGTAGAAGCCGAGCAGCGGCATCAGGATGATCGCGGCCAGCGTGCGTGGTACCACCAGCGCCTCCATCGGCGACACGCCGATGGTGTGCATCGCGTCGATCTCCTCGGTCAGCTTCATCGTGCCGATCTGCGCCGCGAACGCGCTGCCCGATCGGCCGGCGACCATGATCGCGGTCATCAGGACACCCATTTCGCGCAGGGTCAGGCGACCCACCAGATTGATCGTGAAGACCTCGGCGCCGAACTGCCGCAGCTGCACCGCGCCCTGCTGCGCGATGACGACGCCGATCAGGAAGCTCATCAGGCCGATGATGCCGAGCGCGGAGACGCCGACGACCTCGAACTGCTGCACCACCGCGTTGAAGCGAAAGCGGCCCGGGTGGCGGATGGTCGCGAGGAAGGCGAGCGTCGTCGCGCCGAGGAAGCCGAGCAGCCCAAGCATCGTGCGCCCGGCGGTCGTGACCGCGGTGCCGATCTCGCCGACCATGCGGGTCAGCGCGAAGACGTGCGCGGGGCGCATGTCCACCGGCTGGTCCGACCGGACGACCTGGTCCATCAGATGCTGGTCGTTTTCGTCCAGCCCCTCGATCGTCGCGTCATGCGCCGCGGCGAAGCGGTGCACGATCCACGCGCCGACGGTATCGATCCGCTCGACCCCGCTCAGGTCGACCGTCCGGAACGCGCCGTCCAGCTTGCCGAGGCGTTCCGGGAGATCGCCGATCCGCGACAGCGACAGGTTGCCGGTGCAGCGCAGCGTGCCGCCATCCTGGTCGATGCGTTGAAAATCGGCGGTCGCGCTCATCGGCCGTACCTTTGCGGGAAAGCGGGGTGCACGGCAAGACGCTTGCGGCGTGCGACGGGGCGTGGGCGCGATTGGCGATCAGGGTTGTCGCTGCCCCTCGCGTCATCCCGGGCTTGTCCCGGGATCCAGGGTCACGGGCGCCGCGCTGCTTGGCTCTGGATCCCGAGACAGGCCCGGGACGACGATAGCGATTGGCGAGGTCGGACGACGCATTTCCGGCCAGCCTTTCCTACAGCGCCAAATCGATCGCGTGGATCGTCAGCCCGACCAGCCCGCCGACGATCGTCCCGTTCACCCGGATATATTGCAGGTCGCGCCCGACGGCGTTCTCCAGGCGGCGCGTGATCGTCCGCGAATCCCATCCGCGGACGGTCTCCGACACCAGCCGGACGATCCCGTCGCCATAGTCCGCCGCGACGCCGACGACGGTGCGGCGCACGAAGCGGTTGATGGTGCGCGCGAGGCGCCGGTCGTTCTGCAACGTCTCGCCCAGCTGGCGCAGGACATCGCCCAGCCGCCCGGCCATCGCCGCCTCCGGATCGCGCGCGATCGTCAGCAAGCCGCCGCGTGCCTGCTCCCACAGCCCGTCGATCCAGCGCTGCATCGCCGGGTTGGCGAGCAATTCCTCCTTCATCGCCTCGACCCGCGCCCGCGTGCGGCGATCATATTGCAGGTCCCAGGCGAGCCGATCCAATCCCTCCTCGGCGCGCAGCCTGAGGGGATGCTCCGGATCGTCGGCCATGTCGGTCAGCAGCTTGTCGAGCCCGGCGATCAGCTTGTCCGCCACGGTCTCGTCGAACCCGGTCCAGCGCAGGATCGAACCCGCGCGGTCGTGAACCATCCGGCGCACCAGATGCTCGTTCTGCGCCAGCGCCTTCGCGCCCCAGCGCACCCCGGCTTCCAGCAGCGGCGCGTGGCGGTTCTCGGCGACCGCCGCCTTCATCAGCTGGCCTAGGATCGGCGAGATCTGGGTGGCGCCGAGCCGGGACGCGATCGCGGCCTTCACCATGCCGCCCATCCGCGCGGGGTCGAGCCCCTCCAGCATCTGCGCGACCAGTTTCGACGCGCCCTTGCGGAAGCGCCCCCCCGCCCCCTCGGGCGGATCGGTCAGCCAGCGCGCGACCGCCGCGGCGACATCGAGAACGCGCATCCGCCGCGCGATGACCGCGGGGATCAGGAAATTGTCGCGCAGGAATTGCGCGAGCGTATCGCCGATCCGGTCCTTGTTGCGCGGGACGATCGCGGTGTGCGGGATCGGCAGGCCCAGCGGATGGCGGAACAAGGCGGTGACCGCGAACCAGTCCGCCAGTCCGCCGACCATCGCCGCCTCCGCAAAGGCCAGGACGAAGCCCCAGATCTCGCCCTGCCCCGCCCGAAGGGCGGCGCGCGCGGCGAGGAACAGGACCGCCATCGCGACGAGCAAACCGGTCGCGACCAGCCGCATCCGCACCAGTGCCGCGGGCGGCGCCTCGGCGGCGGGGGTCACGCGAACGGCACGGGTCATCGCCCGGACAATCCCCGAGAACGGGGATAGTTCAAGCGATCATTCCGCCGGCTGCGTGCCGTCGTCCTCATAGCCCAGCCGACCGGGCACCGGGCCGAGCGCAGGCCCGCGCGGCCCGGCGATGCCGATGACTCCGC
>CAXTVB010000225.1:4552-4831 GCA_964247555.1 uncultured Sphingomonas sp.
GTCGCCCGGGCGGTAAGTGAGCAGACGGCGACCGAGCCGCGGCCCCGCCCAGCGTTCGATCCCGACCGCCAGGCTGAACGTCGCCGGCACGATCAGCAGCGTCAATATGGTCGACAGCAGCAGCCCGCCGATCACGACGATGCCCATCGGCGCGCGCCACGATCCGTCGCCGCCCAGCGACAAGGCGGTGGGCACCATGCCGGCGACCATCGCGACCGTCGTCATCACGATCGGCTGCGCACGCTTGTGTCCCGCGTCGATGATCGCGGTGACGACGTC
>CAXTVB010000226.1:0-4820 GCA_964247555.1 uncultured Sphingomonas sp.
GTGCTCTACCACTGAGCTACACGCCCGTGGGGGGTGCCTCTAACCATGCCGGCGCGCCATGGCAAGCCGGCGATCCGGCTTTTTTCAGGGTTCGCCCGCCATCGAGCCGACGCCGAACAGACGATCGACCTCGAGTACCAGATCGCGCAGGTGGAACGGCTTCGACAGCACCTTGGCGTTGGGATGCGTGATGCCGCCCTTCAGCGCAACGGCCGCAAATCCGGTGATGAACATCACGCGCATGTCGGGCGCGATCTTGGCGGCGCGCTGCGCCAGTTCGATGCCGTCCATCTCGGGCATGACGATGTCGGTCAGCAGCAGGTCGAACCGTTCGGTCTCCAGCAGGGGCAGCGCGGCAGTGCCGCGGTCCACCGCGGTGACGGCATAGCCCGATCGTTCGAGCGCACGGGTCAGATACCCGCGCATCACGTCGTCATCCTCGGCCAGCAGGATCCGGTACATCGTCGGTCGCACCCCTCTTCGTCGGTCGCTGCCGACCCCGCGGCGACTATGCGCCAACCGGTTAAGAATTCACAGCGGGTTTGCGCGAAGAAGGCCGTCCCGTTCCGGTATCGGTGGGATTGCGCGGCAAGCGGCGTCGTCTTAGCGTCGGTCGATGGCGGACGAGCCCTTTGAACGCCACGGCGGCGCGCTACCGGCCAGCCCGGTGGTCCTATCGGTCCCGCATGCCGGTCGTGCCTATCCGCTGGCGCTGCGCGCCGCGCTCCGTGTGCCGATCGGCGCGATCGCCCTGCTGGAGGACCGGTTCGTCGACCTGGTCGCCAAGGGCGCACGCGGGACGTGCAGCATGCTGGTCCAGACCTGTCCGCGCGCCTGGATCGACCTGAACCGAAGCGAGGACGAACGCGATCCGCGGGTCGACGACGGCGCGCCGATGCGCACGCCGGCGCAGCAGTCCGCGAAGCTGCGCAGCGGCCTGGGGCTCGTCCCGCGGCGTGCGGCGGGAGCGACCGAGATCTGGCGGCACCGCTTCAGCGGTGCGGAGATCGAACATCGGATCGAGACGGCCCATCGCCCCTACCATGCCGCGCTCGCGTCGATGCTGGCGGCGGCACGGGCACGGTTCGGCGTCGCGGTCGTGCTGGACATCCATTCGATGCCGCCGCTGTCGACCCGCGGCCAGCCCGCACGGATCGTGATCGGCGACCGGTTCGGCCAATCCGCGAGCGGCCGGCTGATCGCCTGTGTCGAAGATGCGGCGAAGGGCGTGCGGACCGCGCTGAACAGTCCCTATGCGGGCGGCCACATATTGGACCGCCACGGCGCACCCGCCGCCGGCATCCATGCAGTGCAAGTGGAATTCGACCGCTCGCTGTATCTCGACGCCGCGCTGATGCAGCCGGGTCCCGGACTGGGGGCGACGACCGCGCTGCTCCGCCGCATCGTACTGGCGGTGGAGGGCGAGGCGCTGTCCGCCATCGACCCGGTCGCGCATGCGGCGGAATAGCGGCACATAAAAAACCACCCCGCACTCGAGGAGCGCAGGGTGGCCAAGGTTCAGGGAGGAGACGCGCTGAAAGCGCGTCATACGAGCCGTGAAAGGGGGGGACACGGCCTCGTACCAGACGAATATAGGGCCGGTTTTTTCGGTCGCAACACCCCTTTCGGCGCTTTTTCGAAAAACTTCAGGCGACCAGCTGCGGCTGGGGCGTCTTGCCCTGCTGCGCGGCACGGCCGAAGATTTCGCGCATCAGCGCCAGCGAGAACAGATGCGCATAGACGAGTGGCAGTAGCCCGGACTTCACGACCTTGCGCAGCTGATCGCCGCGCATTTCCATCAGCTTCTCCTCGTTCACCATCTGGAAGCCGCGATAGATGAACGGCTGGTCCGCGCCATCGAGCTGGATCGAGACCTCGCCCTCCATGAGCAGGTCCAATTCGCGCAGTTCCTTCATGAAGTTCTGCGTGCGCGTGCCGGCCTGTTCGAACATCTCGCTGAACGCCAGCAGGTCCTTGGTGACCTGCGTCGGTTCGCCGTTCGCGAACAGCGACTCGCCATCCTCGAACGGTCCGATCGAGTCGGTCGTCGGATCGAAGCAGAGCGACAATTCGTCCGCGTCCGGGCGCAGCTTCGCCAGCATGTATGGGTAACGGCGGATATAGGCGGGCAGGTAGAAATTGGGTTCGGTGATCTTGCCGTCGTCGCCGACGAACACGTTCACGCCCTCGTTCAGGCCCATCAGCGCCAGCGGGATCGCATCGTCGCCGACCGAGAACACGATCGGCATGTGGCGCTGCACCAGCTGGAACTCGTCGGTGGTGATCGGGATCGCGTGCTGGCCGATCAGGAACGGTGCGGTCTCGATCGGGCGGATCTTCCAATTGGCATGCGTCTCGCTCGAAAGCGGCTCCAGCCCATTGTAGAAAAGGGGAAGTTGCGGGGCACTCGCCATGATCGTCTCGCTTTCGTCGCTGTACCGTTCCGGTCGTCGCCCGGCCGGATGTCGGCGCCGGCTCTATTGCGGGGCTTGCGTGGGTGCAAGCGAGACGAGCTTGCCGGGATTGAGGATCCCCAGAGGATCGAGCGCCGCCTTGATCGCGCGTAGCGACGCCATCCGCGCCGGCGACGACAGCCGGGCGAGCTCGCCAAGCTTCATCTGCCCGATCCCGTGTTCGGCCGAAATCGACCCGCCGGCCGCGACCACCAGGTCGTGGACGTGGCGCGTGATCGCGGGCGCGTCTTCGCCATACCAGCGCGCGGGATTGACCCCGGCAGGCGCGCGGACGTGGAAATGGACGTTGCCGTCGCCCAGATGCCCGAAGCCGCTGGCATGCGTCCCCGCGAACCGCGCGTCGCAGTCCGCCGCGGCGTCGATCATGAAGCGCGGCATGCCCTCCACCGGCACCGATATGTCGTGCTGGACCGCGGGACCCATCGCACGCTCGGCATCGGAGATCGAATCGCGGATTCGCCAGAACGCCTCGGCCTGCCCCTCGCTCGCCGCCACCACCGCGTCAGCGGCCGTCCCGTCGGCCAGTGCCGCACCCAGCAACCCCTCCAGCACCCCCGCCGGATCGCCTGCCGGGTCCGCCGACGTCGCCTCGATCAGGACATGCCACGCATGCCGCCCCGCCAGCGGCGCGCGCGCGCCCGGCACATGCGCCAGCACCGCCGCGAGCGATTCGTCGGGCAACAGTTCGAAGCTCTCGATCGCATCGGTCCGCGCCTGCAAACACCGGAGCAGTGCCAGCGCGATGACCGGATCGGCGACCCCGACCCATGCCACGCCGCGCACCGCGACCGCGGGCACTAGGCGCAGCGTCGCCGCGGTGACGATCCCGAGCGTCCCCTCCGCCCCCACCAGCAATTGCGTCAGGTCGTATCCGCGATTGTCCTTCTTCAAGGCGGCGAGCCCGTCATGCACGCTGCCGTCCGCCATCACCGCCTCGATCCCCGCGACCAGCCCGCGCATCGTGCCGAACTTCAGCACCTGCGTCCCCCCGGCGTTGGTCGACACCAGCCCGCCGATCGTCGCCGATCCTCTCGCGCCCAGCGTCAGCGGAAACCGCAGGCCCTCCCCCAGCGCCGCATCGTTCAGCGTGGACAGGATCACCCCCGCCTCCGCCACGGCCAGCCCCGCTCCGGTGTCCAGCGAACGGATGTGGTTCATCCGCCGCAGCGACAGGATCGCCGCGGTCCCGTCGGGCGGCGGGGTCGCGCCGCCGACCATCGACGTGTTCCCACCCTGCGGCACCAGCGGCACGCCGGTCGCCGCCGCCGCGGCAACGATCGCCGACACCTCCGCCGTCGTCGCCGGGGTCAGCAGCAGCGATGCGGCCCCCCGATACCGCTTGCGCCAATCCTCCAGCCAGGGCGCGATCGCCTCGCCGTCGGTGACGATCGCGCGCGGATCGATCGCACCCGCCAACGTCTCGATCATCCGGGTCTGGGCTGGCGTCATCCGTAGGACCTAGGACGAGTTCATCGACCGTTCAACGATATCGCCTATGCGCAGCCATCCATGATGCTCCATCCGGCGATTCCCTCCAGTCTGTTGCTGCTCGCCGCGCCCGCCCTGGGCGTCGTCGGGCCGCAACGCGCAACCGCGCCGCCGCCGGTCTTGAGCGTCACGCAGATGACGATCCACGAACGGATCATCATCCGCATGCCCATCGCGCGCGGCAAGCCGTTGGACCAGGCGTCGCCGATCGTCTGGAAGGAGAAGCACGGGCCGAAATGCATCGGCATCGGCGACCTCGGCGGCGCGCTGATCTCCAGCCCGTCCTCGGTCGACCTCGTGCTCGCCGGCGGGAAGCGCATTCGGGCGAAGCTGGACGGCGACTGCCAGCCGCTCGATTTCTACGGCGGCTTCTACATCAAGCCCGGGATCGACGGCCAAGTCTGCGAGGATCGCGATTCGATCAGGGTGCGATCGGGCGCCAGTTGTCGGATCGACAGCTTTAAACGGCTCGTTGCGAAGCGCCGATCCTACCCTATTCCTTGACATTCGCGCGCGAATCCGCGAGCGCCGGAAGCGTCCGCCCGCTGGGCACGGCCAAACATGCGCCGACGACATGATCCCTTGGAACGCCCCCGCATGAGCTTCGCCGATCTCGGCCTTTCCGACGAACTGCTGAGCGCGGTCACCGCGTCGGGCTATACCGAACCGACGCTGATCCAGGCGGCCGCGATCCCGTCGGTGCTGATGATGCGGGACATCATCGGCATCGCGCAAACGGGGACCGGCAAGACTGCGAGCTTCGTGCTGCCGATGATCGACATCCTGGCGCACGGCCGTAGCCGGGCGCGGATGCCCAGGTCGCTGATCCTGTAGCAGACGCGCGAACTGGCCGCGCAG
>CAXTVB010000227.1:0-4806 GCA_964247555.1 uncultured Sphingomonas sp.
GCCAGGTGGTGCACGGCGGTCAGCAGCGTCGCCAGCGCGATCGGTCGCCAGTCGGCAAGCATCACGAGCGCGGCCATGCCGACGAAGAAATACATATGCGCGTCCATCTGCCAGGGATGGCCGCGCAGCAGGAACACGAGCATCGCCGGAATGGTCGCCGCGAGCACGCCCATCAGCGCGCGCGCCTGCGCATCGTAACGCCCGCGCCACGCCATCATCGTCGGCGCGATGTTGATGATGCAGCCGAGCAGGAACAGCGGGACGCCGACGTCGGTGCCCAGGATGTGGTTGCCGATCAGCAGGAATGCCAGCGACAGCCAGCCGATCGCCGCCCAGGCGCGGACGCCGCGGCGACGCAACCGATCGAGCGGGCTCATCGCGGCGTCGCCTGGCGATGCGATCGACGGGTCAGTCCACAGGGCAATGAGGCGCCTCATGCGACGCCCCCCGCCGGATCGAGGGTGCCGCACCCTGCCGGCGGCGCGGCGGTGACGACGAAATCCCAGGATGCGACGGCGCGAAGGATGCGCGCGCGGTCGCCGGCGACGACCATCGATCCGCGAAACGGCCCCGGCCCCAGCAGCATCGCACCGCCCGCCAGCGCAGCCTTCGCCGCGGCGTTCGCATCCGCACTCGCCAGCGGTACCAGCAGCATCCGCCCGGACGCGGGCGGCCACAGCGTCATCCCGACGATCGCGACGATCGCGCCCAGTCCCTGCAGGACGATCGGCAAAGGGTTCCGGCGCAGTGGCATCCGAACGGACTAGGCGCGGTTGGTTAATACTCGGTGCGCGCAGGGGGTCGAATTTCCGCCGGCGCGACGTGTCGGCGACCGACGCGGTGGGGATCGGTCCGTGGCGACCATGGCGGGCGGGCGGTTAATTTTGCCTAAGTGGATCGGCCGGCGCGGTATTTTATTTTGCGGAGGGCGGCTTCGGAGGCGAGGGCAGCCCTGTGCGGTCTTGCGTCGGTCGCGCGGAAATTATCGCGCAATGCCGCGAACTCGCGGTTCCGGGCGTTCGGTTGCAGGCACGTGTTGCAGACCGTCTCTTGCGAACGCGGGAGAGCGGGAGCCACGAGCGCTCTTGCCCGTAATCCTGGACCCCCGCGTTCGCGGGAGAACGGGACGTTCCCGCAAGCGTGTTCGGCCGCAATCCTGGGCCCCCGCTTTCGGGGGGGGGAACGGTGTTCGATTGGACCCTGCCTTCGCGTTCCGCCGCGAAAGCGGGGGTCCAGGGGCCAAGAGCGGTATGGCCTGTGATCCTGCCCCCTGCCCGACCGCTAAAGTCCGCGAGCCCCCCCTCGCAATGTTGGATTTTCCGTGCCACCCCCCGCCCCGTGCCGACACCGCTCCCTCCGGCGTGCTTCGCTTCGAAACGCGCATTCGGCCTGCGCGACGTGATTCCCACGCCGACGTGGCGTGTGGTTCGTCCACTTCCGTTCGCAATAAGGAACAATAACGACCGCGGCTGGGCGCCGCGATGACGGCGCCGGCCGCCCGTATCGACTCGCTCGATGTCATCCGCGGGGTCGCGGTCATGGGGATCCTCGTCGCCAATCTCCCCGCTTACGGCTTGCCCGAGGCGGCGTATTTCTCGCCCGCCGCATGGGGCGGGTCGGCGGGGTGGGACCGGTTCGCGTGGTTCGCGACCTATGTGCTGGTCGAGGGCAAGATGCGCGGTCTGTTCTCGATGCTGTTCGGGGCGTCGATGCTGATCGTCGCGGAGCGCGCGCGCGCGGCGGGGGATCATCCGGCGCGCGTCCATTATGCGCGGATGGCGACGCTGTTCGCGATCGGGTGCGCGCATCTGTACCTGCTGTGGTGGGGCGATATCCTCAGCCATTATGCGCTGGTCGGCGCGATCGCGTTCCTGTTCGTCGCGCTGCCGACGCGGCCGCTGCTGTGGCTGGGGCTGATGTTCGTGGGCGTACAGGTCGTGCAGGGTGCGGACACGGTAATCGCGACCCTCGCCGCCGCCGCGCGAAACACGCCCGACAAGATCGAGACATGGCGCATGATCGCGGCGATCTTCGGTCAGCCGCCACGCCCTGCCATCCTGGGCGAGATCGCGGCGATGCATGGCGGCATCGGCGCGGAGATCGCGTGGCGCTGGACGCATGCGACGAGCCCGTTCGAACTGCTGCCGCTCGTGGGCGCCGAGACGCTCGGCTATATGCTGATCGGCATGGCGGGGCTGAAGTCCGGCTTCCTCGCCAATCGATGGTCGCGCGGGCGGTATGCCGGGATCGCATTGCTGTGCCTGGGCACGACGCTGCCGATCGACATGGCGCTGGCGTTCGCGTCGATCGTCCACGGGTTCGACCAGCGCTGGATCGTGCTGGGTTCGATCGGCGCGGCGACCGTGCTGCGCCCGGTGACGTTCATCGGCTATGCGGCGCTGCTGATGCTGGCGATGCGGCCTGCGGGCGCGCTGACGTCGCGGATCGCGGCGGCGGGGCGCGCGGCCTTCACCAACTATTTGGGCACGACGATCCTCATGACGTTCGTGTTCGACGGCTGGGGCCTGGGGCTGTTCGGCACGTTGCCCCGTGCCGCGTTGTACCTGTTCGTGCCGCCGGTGTGGACGATCATGCTGCTCTGGTCGCAGCCCTGGCTCGCGCGGTACCGGTTCGGGCCGCTCGAATGGGGCTGGCGGACGCTGGCGCGGCTGGAGGTGCAGACGTGGCGGCGGTGACGGCGCAGACCGATTGCCGCCGCAACGGACCACCATATAGGACCTTGTTCCATGCCCCGCGCCCCGGGTTTCGCGCCATCCTCGGGCGCATGCGAAACCGACCCGGCAACCATCTCCATTACGGCGACAACCTGACCGTGCTTCGGCGCGAGATACCGGACGAAAGCGTCGACCTGATCTATCTCGACCCGCCGTTCAATTCGAAGGCGAATTACGGCATCCTGTTCCGGGAACCCGACGGTCGCGCCTCGAACGCGCAGATCGAGGTGTTCGACGATACGTGGCACTGGAACGAAAGCGCGGAGGACGCCTTCGACCAGGTCCGCCGCAGCGGCAACACCCGGGCGTTCGACCTGCTGAACGCGATGCGTGGCTTCCTGGGCGACAACGACATGATGGCGTATCTGGCCATGATGGCGGTGCGGATGCTGGAACTGCACCGGGTATTGAAACCGACCGGCAGCCTGTATCTCCACTGCGATCCGACCGCGAGCCATTATCTGAAGCTGCTCATGGACAGCGTGTTCGGGGCAAACCAGATCGCGAACGAGATCATCTGGTGCTATCGCCGCTACACCGCGGCCAGCAACCGGTTCCAGCGGCTCCACGATACCATCCTGTTCTACGGCAAGACGAGCGATCGCACGTTCAACGACCTGCGGGTCGATTATGGCAGCCAGTCGGGCACCCGCGATTCGCACTACAAGCAGGACGACGATGGCCGCTGGTATCGCTGGCAGAAGCGCAAGGATGCCGAGCCCTACAAGATATTCCTGTCCGAAGGGGTCCGGCTGGGCGACTGGTGGGACATCCCGATCCTCAACGCCTCGTCCAAGGAGCGGCTCGGCTATCCGACGCAGAAGCCGCTGGCGCTGCTGGAGAGGATCATCGCCGCCTCGTCGAACGAAGGCGACGTGGTGCTCGATCCGTTCTGCGGCTGCGGCACCGCGGTGCATGCCGCGCAGAAGATGGGGCGCAACTGGATCGGGATCGACGTCACCCATCTGGCGATCTCGCTGATCGAGAAACGGCTGAAGGACGCGTTCCCCGGCATCGCCTTCACCGTCGAAGGCACGCCGCGCGACCTGGCATCGGCCCGCGACCTGGCGGCGCGCGACAAATACCAGTTCCAATGGTGGGCGACCTCGATGGTCGACGCGCTGCCCTTCGGCGGCAAGCGGAAGGGGCCGGACGGCGGGATCGACGGTGTCATCTATTTCAACGATCTCGACCCCGCGACGCAGAAGATGGCCACGCACCGCGCCATCGTATCGGTGAAGGGCGGGCTGAACCCGGACAACGCCATGGTCGAGACGCTGATCGCGACGATCGCCCGGGAACGCGCGCCGATCGGCATCCTGCTGATGCTGGCCGAACCGACCCGCGAGATGCGCCGCCGCGCCGCCGCCGCCGGGCTGTACCGCGACGGGATCGAGGACAGCTTTCCCCGGCTGCAGATCCTGACGCTGGCCGAACTGTTCGCCGGCAAGCGCCCCCGCATCCCAAACATCGACCGCGCCGCCTTCCGCCGGGCGGAACGCGAGGGCGTGGAACAGGCGCGGTTGTTGTGAGGAGGGCTTCTCCTGCCCCCTTTCGCAAGCGGGAGGGGGACCAGACCGCTCCCCTCCCGCTTGCGGGAGGGGCTGGGGGTGGGCGCTCGCTATCCCCAAAGCACCAGTCCCGCCGAAGCGCCCCACGACCCGCACCCCCCCGGTCGAGATTGAGCGCCCACCCCCCAACCCCCTCCCGCAAGCGGGAGGGGGAGCAACCTTCCCTTTCGCCCGCTTTACCGCTAAGGCGCGCCGTTCCGTTTTCCCAGAAGAGGTTTTGTTTGGCCAAGGAAGAACTGCTCGAGATGCGCGGCCAGGTGGTGGAGCTATTGCCCAACGCCATGTTCCGCGTGCGTCTCGAAAACGACCATGAAGTGCTGGGCCATACCGCCGGCAAGATGCGCAAGAACCGTATCCGCGTGCTCGTCGGCGACGAGGTGCTGGTCGAGATGACCCCCTACGACCTGACCAAGGGCCGGATCACGTACCGGTTCATGCCGGGCCGCGGCGGTCCCGGCCAGTCCTGACGACGGATCGCGGTCCGGTGTCCGCACCGGCCC
>CAXTVB010000228.1:0-4768 GCA_964247555.1 uncultured Sphingomonas sp.
GAGCAGAAGCTTCCCAAGCTTACGACGAGGGTTCGATTCCCTTCACCCGCTCCAGCCGTCGCAGCGTTTTAGCGACGCTGAAACGCGCTTCAGCGAAGGCCCGGCCGGCATCGCCCCAGCGATGACCGACGACGCGGCTTAGCCGCGGCGCGTCCCGAGCCCCGAGCCCCGAGCCCCGAGCCCCGAGCCCCGAGCCCCGAGCAAGCTACCGCGAAGGCAACCCCAGCAACCACGGCTTCACATGCCCCGTCGGCTGCGGCGTCCCGTCGAGGCGCTCCACACGGACGATCGTCACCGGCTTCAGGATGATCTCCCCGCGCATCACGTCCCCGCCGCCCCCGCTGGGCAAGGCCAGGATGCGGCGGACGACGTCCATGCCCGACACGACCTGCCCGAACGCCGCAAAGCCCCGATCCGCGCCGTGCGCGTCCAGCGACGGCGTATCGCCGATCATGATCGAGAAATTGCCGTTCGCGGAGTCCGGATCGGGGCCGTGCGCCATCGATATCGTGCCGGTGACATGGTGCAGCCCGGTCCGGCTCGTCGGCTCCAGCGGCACCGGCGCAAGCTTGCGCCGCGCGTCCATGCCGACGCCGCCCTCGATCAGGCCGAGCGTCGGCTGCGTCTTGCGGCGGCTGGCGCGGTAGAAGCTGGTGTCGTCGAACCGGCCGTCGTCGACATAAGTCAGGAAATTGGCGGTCGTCTTGGGCGCATGGCGGGCATCGAGCGCGACGACGATCGGACCGGCGGACGTCACGATGCGGACGCGGACGACGCCCGTCGGCGCGGGGGCGGCGGCGAGGAATAGCGCGAGGATGGGGATGATCGCCGCGCGCGTCATCGTCCGCTCATCTCCGCACCCGCATCACGGTCGAACGCGCGATTGACGAAGATCGCGCCGGCGGAGATCGCGGTCACCGTCCAGAACGCGGCGGAGAAGTCGGCAAAGGCGGGGTTCGCGCGCCCGTTCGCCATCATCGACAGGTGAAGCGCGGTCGCGCCGGTACAGATGCCGAGCGACAGCATCAGCTGCTGGAAGGTGGAATAGAAGCTGGTCGCGACGCTCATCCGGCTCTTGTCGATCTCGTCATAGGCGATGGTGTTGTACCCGGTGAACTGGAAAGACATCAGGAAGCCCGACGCGACGAGCACGCCGAACACCCAGATCAGCGACCAGCCCGGCCGGAACAACCCGCAAAGCGCGAACGCGCCGGTGCCGAGCAGCCCCATGACGCTCAGGCTGTCGCGAAAGCCGTAGCGGTGGAGGATGCGCCGCGCGACCCCCTTCATGCCGAACGATCCGATCGCGGTGGCGACCGTCATCAGCCCGCTCTGCGCCGCGGACAGCCCGAAGCCGAGCTGCATCATCAGCGGCAGCAGGAACGGCTGCGCGCCCTGCGTGATCCGCGCCAGCGATCCACCCAACACCGACAGGCGGAAGGTGGGCACGCGCATCAGCGTGATGTCAAGGATCGGATGCGCGGCGGTGCGGGCGTGGCGCAGATAGGCGAGGCCGAACGCCAACCCGCCGGCGATGAATGCGATCGTCGGCCGGCCGTCGCCGTCGCGGCTCGCCATCTCGAACCCCGCGAGCAATCCACCGAGCGACAGGCCCGAAAGCACGAAGCCTAGGGGGTCGAACGGGTGCGTCCCGGTCTCCCGGATGTCGGCGATGAAGCGGCTGACGAGGACGATCCCGGCCGCGCCGATCGGCAGGTTCAGCCAGAAGATCCAGCGCCAGTCGAGATAGGTGACGATCAGCCCGCCCACCGGTGGCCCCAATATCGGCCCGACGAGCGCCGGCATGATGAGCCACGACATCGCCGATACCATGTCGCGTTTGGCGACGGAGCGCAGCAGGACCAGCCGCCCCACGGGCATCATCATCGCCCCGCCGATCCCTTGCGCGAACCGCGCCGCGACCATCAGCGGAAGCGACGGGGCGAGGCCGCAGGCGAGCGAGCCGAGCATGAACATGCCGATCGCGGCGCGGAACACATGCTTCGCGCCGAACCGGTCGGCAACCGTGCCCGAGGCAGGGATGAAGATGGCCAGCGCCAGCAGATACGATGTCAGCGCGATGCTCATCGCGGGCGCGCGCACGCCGAAATCGCGCGCCATCGTCGGCAGCGCGGTGGCGAGGACGGTCGCGTCAAGATTCTCCAAGAACATCGCGGTCGCGATGATGAGCGCGACGGTGCGGTAATTGGCGGTCGGCGCAACCGCGTCGTCGCGGTCGTCGGTCATCGCGACGCGGGCGGCGGCCGGGACGATGCCGTCGCGGACCTCCGCATTCACCGCCGCGATGCCCCGCCGGCGCGGCCGCAGATACGCGCGCGGGTCGAGCCCGCCTGGCAGATGCAGGTGCATCGCTACCGCACCGCCGACGCCGTCTCGCTCGTCGGCTGCGCGGCGTCGCCGGTCCAGCCGCCCGCGGTCGCGACGTATAGCCGCGCGACGTTCAGGAACTGTCGCGCCTGCGCATCCACCAGGTTCGCGGAGGCGCGCTGGTACAGGCGTTCGGAATCGAGGATCTGCAGGATGCCGGTATTGCCGACCTGGAAGCTGCGCCGGGATAGCCCGACCGACCGCTGCGCGACCTGGACCGACTCCCGCTGGTTCGCGACCGATCGCTGATCGCTGTCGATCGACTGGAGCAGATCCGCGACCTGGCGGAACGCGTCGAGGACGGTCTGCTGGTAGGTCGCCTGCGCCGCCGTCGCGCGGTCGATCGCCGCGCGGCGTTCGGCCTTCAGCGTTCCGCCGTGGAAGATCGGCGCGCTCAGTCCGCCGAAGATGTCGAAGCCGCGGAACGCCGAACTGACGATGTCGCCGATGTTCGGGGAGCCTTGCGTCACCGTCGCGCCCAGCGTGATGTCGGGATAGAGTTGGGCGGTGGCGATACCGACCGCGGCGGTCGCGGCATGGAACGATGCCTCCGCCTGCAGGATGTCGGGGCGCTTGTGGACCAGAGACGACGGCAGCGTGACGGGGACCTGCGCCGGCAGCGACAGGTCCTTGAAGTCGAAATCGGCATCGGTCAGGTCGGCCGGCGCGACGCCGACGAGCGTCGCCAGCAGGTGGCGCGCTTCGGACAATTGCTGCGACAATTGCGGTATGTCCGCGCGGTCCGCCTCGAACTGGCTCTGCGCAGTCAGTACCTCGACCAGCGTGCCTTCGCCGCCGTCCTTGCGCTTCTGCGTCAGGTCGACGTTGCGGCGATCGTCCGCCAGCAGCGCCTCCGCCGTCGCGATCTGCGCGCGGATCGCGGCGATCGTCAGGACCTGGTTCACGACCTGGCCCGCGACGGTGAGGTGCGCGGCCTGGGTCTGGCGTAGCTGCGTCTCCGCCTGCGCCGCGGCCTGTTCGACGCGGCGGCGGTTGGCACCGAACAGGTCGAGATCGTAGGAGACACCGCCGCCGACCGAATAGAGGTTGAATTCCGGATTGCCCGCCGTGCCGAGCGCGCCGCTGTTGCTGAAACCGAACGCGGCGAGGTTGACCTGCTCGCGCTCCGCGCGCGCGGTCGCGTCGACCTGCGGCAGCTGGCGACCGCGGATCGCGGCGACTTCCTGACGCGACGCGGCGAGCGTCGCGTTGCTGGCGGCAAGCGTGTGGTTGTGCGCGATCGCCCGGTCGACCAACGCATCGAGCCGCGGCGACCCGAACGCGGTCCACCAGCGCAGCGTGGGGCCTTCGCCTGCCGTCGCCACCGGACCACCGGCCATCGGACGCTTCTCGCCCGGGGCCAGATAGCCGCTGTCGCCCGGCGCGGCGGGGCGCTGGAAGTTCGGGCCGACGGTGCAGCCGGCGAGCAGCGCGGCGATCGTTACGGCGCTTATGGAACGAGGCAGGCGGGTCATGACGTCAATCCATATGAACGCTGGGAGCCTCGACGCCCTTTCTGGGCGGGCGCATCAGCAGGATCAGGGGGGCGATGATGAGCGTGACGACGAACAGCGCGTAGAAGGCGTCGATATAGGACACCATCGCCGCCTGCCGCGTCACCTCGGCGTTCAGCCGGGCCAGCGACCCCAGCGAACTGAAATCGAAGCCCGGCATCGCGGCGTTGAAGGCACCGCTGTCCGGCCGCAATCCTTCGACGAGCCGCGAATGCACCGTCGCCGCGCTGCGCACCGTCATGAATTGCAGCACCGAAATGCCGATCGCGGAGCCGATGTTGCGGATCAGCGTGAACATCGCCGCGCCTTCGTTGCGGAATTTGATGTCGAGCGTGGCGAAGGCGACCGTCGCCAGCGGCACGAAGATCAGCCCGGTGCCGAGCCCTTGGACGAACCCCGTCGACACAATCAGGCTTTCGTCCATGCCGAGCGAGAAGCCGCTCATCCGGTGCGTCGAATAGGCGGCGAGCGCGAGCCCGAGCGCCAGCAGGATGCGCGGATCGACCTTGCGGATCACGCGCCCGACCAGGACGGTCGAGATGATCGTGCCCACCCCGCGCGGCGCAGTGACGAGCCCGGTCAGGACGACGGGATAGCCCATCAGTTCCTCCAGCATCGGCGGCAGGAGGGCGAGCACCGCGAACAGCAGCACACCCAGGAAGAAGCCGAACACGGCGGCGGCGACGAAGTTGCGATCCTTGAACAGCGCAAGGTCGATAAAGGGCTGCCTGGCGGTCAGCGTGTGGACGATGAACAGGTAGAAGAACGACGCCGCCCCGATCGCCTCGACCATGATCTCGGCCGAGGAAAACCAGTGGCGCTGCCGCCCCCGTTCAAGAACAAATGGGAGAGCCCGGCGCCCCCAC
>CAXTVB010000229.1:0-490 GCA_964247555.1 uncultured Sphingomonas sp.
CGACGACAAGGGTGTCTACGCCCAGGTCGGCGCGGCCAACGGCGTGCCGTCGGAGACGGTGCTGAACCCCACGGTCCGCATCGGCAACAATTACTTCGCGCAGATCGACGGCAACCCGTTCCCGAACGCGCCGAACTACAATCTGAACATCAACGCCCGGTACGACATCCCGCTGGGCGACGACAAAAGCCGGATCTTCGTCGGCGGCGACCTGAACGTGCAGGGCAAGACGAACTTCGTCCTGTACCGCAGCGTCGAATATAGCGCAGACGGGAATTACGAACTCGGCGCGAAGCTCGGCTACGCCTTCGGCCGGTACGAAATCGCCGCATTCGCGCGGAACATCACCAATACCAAGAACCTGGTCGACGTCATCGACACGTCGAACTACCGGGCGGGGATCTACAATGATCCGCGCGTCTTCGGTGTGATGCTCAGCGGGTCGTTCCGGTAATTGGCCGGGACGCCGGGGCGGCGGTCGTCAGCGACC
>CAXTVB010000229.1:500-4749 GCA_964247555.1 uncultured Sphingomonas sp.
TATTCGGCGTCCGACACCTGTTCCAGCCAATCCACCACCTTGCCGTCCTGCGCCTCGGCAACGGCGATGTGGCTCATCGCGCACGAGGCGGATGCGCCGTGCCAGTGCTTTTCGGCGGGCGCGAAGAACACCATGTCGCCCGGTCGCACCTGCTCCACCGGCCCGCCGTCGCGCTGCACGAGGCCGAGACCGGCGATGATGAGGATGGTCTGGCCGAGGGGGTGCGTGTGCCATGCGGTGCGGGCGCCGGGTTCGAAGGTGACGGTCGCGCCGCTCAGCGCGCCGCTGCCCTTGAAGGGTGAATCGATGCGTACGCGGCCCGTGAAATAGTCGGCCGGGCCGACGGCGGAAGGGCTTTCGCCGCTGCGGGTGATGTCCATGGTTCGCTCCTGGTGGTCGCGAACTGAGACGATCAACGACCGCGGATCGTTCCTTTATCGAAGGTTTCGCGCCAAACCCCGCCGTCTAGCGGGCGCCACCGCGGGCGGCGCAGCAATGCGCGATGAACTGTTCGTGCGCCGGCATCAGGGTCGCGTTCGACGCGACGACCTTCTCGATATGGTCGACCAAGGTGTACAGATCGGGATCGGCGACCCAGTCGACCGCCGGGTGATAGCTGCGCGGATAAAGCCCCTGCCCCAGCATCACCTGTACCCAGCTCGTCAGGCCGAACATTTCCGAACCATTGCCGAAGAACTGACCATCGGCAGCGAAGAGGTCGATATATTCCTGCAACGACGTCGGGATCTTCATGGTCCGGACATAGTTCCAGAAGTCGGAATCCGTTCGCTGCGTGACATGATAGTGCAGGATCAGGAAATCCCGGATCCGTTCATATTCCACGTCGGATTGTCGATTATACACGTTCTGCAACGCGACATCGCAGTCGGCGGTCGGGAACAGGTGCATCAACCGGTTGATGCCTGCCTGGATCAGATAGATCGCGGTCGATTCCAGCGGTTCGAGGAACCCGCCGGCCAGGCCGATCGCGACGACATTGCGGTCCCACAGCTTGCGGCGCTTGCCGGTCGTGAAGCGGAGCGGCTTGGCGTCGGCGGTCGGCTTTCCGTCCAGGTTCGCCAGCAGGATCTCCGCGGCACGGTCGTCGGTGGTGAACCGGCTGCTATAGACATGGCCGTTGCCGGTCCGGTGCTGCAACGGGATGCGCCATTGCCAGCCCGCCTCCCGCGCGGTCGACCTAGTATAGGGGGTCGGCGGTCCGATCTTCTCGCACGGCACCGCCAGCGCGCGGTCGCAGGGGAGCCAGTGCGTCCAGTCCTCGAACCCGACTTCGAGCGCATCGCCGATCAGCAGCGAGCGGAAGCCGGTGCAATCGAGGAACAGGTCGGCGCGGATATGGTCGCCATTCTGCAGCTGCACGCTCTCGACGAAGCCGCGCTCGCCGCCACGATGGACCGCGACGACCTTGCCCTCGACCCGCTTGACGCCCTGCGCCTCGGCACGCTGCCGCAGGAAGCGTGCGTAGAGCACGGCGTCGAAATGATAGGCGTAGGCGATGTCGGCCAGCGGCGAGTTGGGTGGCGCGTCGCTCGGCGCCGCGGTGAACTTACCCAGCGACGCGGCGACGGTATTGAGCGAATATTGCCCGATATCCTGGGCGCGGCCGGCAGCCCTGGCCTTCAGCCAATATTGATGGAACGGCAACAGCCCGACGCTGCGGCCGATCGTGCCGAAACCATGGACATAGCTGTCGCCGATCCGGCCCCAGTCGTTAAACTGGATACCGAGCTTGAAGCTGCCCTGCGTCTGCCGGACGAACTCCGCTTCGTCTATCTCGAGCAGGCGGTTGAACGCGGACAGATGCGGTACGGTCGCTTCGCCGACGCCGATCAGGCCGATCTCTTCGGATTCCACCAGGGTCACGTCGATCTTGCGACCGAACATCTTGGAAATCGCCGCCGCACTCATCCAGCCGGCTGCGCCGCCGCCGACGATGGCGATCGACCGGATCGGCCTGTCTGTCTTCTGCTCTATCATCGGATACCCAAAAAACAGGAGCGCTGCCCTATGCACGCCCCGCGCATCCAACTCAAAGGATCCGTTGCGGGCTGCGGATGGTAAGCGGCGTCGAAACGGCCGGCCCCAGTCCGGGCATCCACCCGGACCGGCGCCAACCGCCCGCTCGCGACTAGAACCGCAATCCCGTCGAGAACTTCACCGTGAACGGCAGGCCGGTAGACGTCGCCCGGTTGTACTGCGGCCGCGCGTTGAAGTTGGTGTTGCCATATGGCAGCGTACCCGTGGCGCCCGCTGGCAGCGAAGTGTCGTAGAAGACCGAATTGGGGTCGTAGTTCTTGAAGTTGAACAGGTTGAGCACATCGGCGCGAACGAACCCGCCGATCGACTTATAGAAGGTCAGGTCCTTCGAGATCTGGACATCGATGTCCTTGTAGCCGAGGAATCCGTTCGGCCGCCGGCTCGCGAACAGGGCCTCGCCGCCATAGGTATTGCAGGCGGCGGTGCAGCCGAAGATGGTGGTGGCGTATTGCGGCGTTGCGAGCGTCACCTTCGCGGCGGCCGAGATGCCCCAGAATAGGTCGCGGGTGTAGGTCGCCACCACCCGATGCTCGGGCACCGCGGTCGCTCGCACGAACGGATAGAGCGACGAATAGGGCAGATCGAACAGATACTGGTTGCTGTTGATCGCGTACGGGTTGGAGCCGCCCGCAAGATTATTCTGGTCCGCATAGGACAGCGTGTAGGAGATCGTCGCACTCCAGTGCGAATCCCGAGTGTAGGGCTTCTGCGCGGCGACGCCGAGCTGGAGCAGCTTGTCCTTCGCGCCGTTGTCGAACAGAATCAGCGAGCCCGCGCCCGGAACGCCCGACGCACCCCATGGAATGCCGTTCTGGAAGTACGAGCCGTCCGAGTAACGGTTGCCGAGCCGGCCGACGATGCCATCGAAGCTCTCGATGTACGACAGCGTGACCTCCGTGTTCCAGTCGCCGATCTTGTTGCGCATGCCGAGGCTGAACTGGTCGGAGTGCGGCGTCTTGATGTTGTTGTGCAGCAGGTCGATCTCATGCGAGGTCGGGCTGATCTGGCCCTGCAGCCCGGCTAGGCCGGCTGGAGTCAGATACGCCGGGTCGAACGCGTAGCAGTGATTGGCGGCGTTGACGTCCGCCGCGGTCGCGCACGCGCCGAACGAGTCGGTCGTCTGAGCGGACGGGAAGTACACCTGCGGATTGCCGTTCAGCGCAACCTTGAGCTGCTCCAGCGCCAGCGTCTGGAACAGGTTGCGATTGTACGCGCGCGCGTAGCCACCGAAGAATACGTGCCGGTTGTCGCCGTACACGTCGTAGGAGAAGCCAAGACGCGGCGAGAAATTGTTGGGCGCGTGGCGGTTGCTGCCGGTACTGATATAGTCGTTGACGTTGTAGCCGGGCGTATTGCCGTTCCCCTGTGCCAGCACGGAGGCGTAGCTCTGTGACACGGTCGACGAGAACGGACCGTTGATGCCAGCCACGACATAGGCGGGCGTCACATAGTTTAGGTACGCCGGCACCTCTTCGTGATCCCAGCGGACGCCCAGATTGATGGTGAGATGCCGGTCGACGTTCCAGTCGTCCTGCGCGTAGGCGCTGTACTGCTTGTCCGTCGTGGTGACGCTGGCCGAAGAGACATCGGCGGACAGCAGCGGGAACTGAACCTCGAATGGGGTCGCGGCGACGCCCGCGTTGGTGACGGCGTAATAATAGGTCGCGCTTGCCAGATCGGAGCTCGCGTTTTGCGAGGTCAGCTTGATCGAGCCGTAGCTGAACCCGGCACGGAACGTGTGACTGCCCGCCAGCTGCACGTTGGGCAGCGTGAAATCATCCTTGAACGTCCAGCCGCGCTGGCGGCTGATCGCACCGACGCCGGACCCCGGGCCACCGGTGATGATGAGCGTCGTCGGAGCGGTGTTGTTCGCCGCGTTGGGATAATAGATGTACTGCGACTGCGGTGACGGATTGCTGATCGTGGTCGACGTTTGCGTGTTCTGGTAGGAAACCAGCGCCTCGTTGGTCCAGGCGCTGGCATTGTGCTGCCACCGGAAATCGGCGCGGCGGTCGTTGTTCGTGAACGGCGCTTGTGTCGAAGCCGCGGCTTGGCCGGTGCCGCCACTGATCGAGTTCTCGAGCCGGAACTTGATCGTTCCCTCGAACCGGTCCTTGTCGGTCGGTTCCAGATCAATCTTGCCGAAGTACAGGTTCTCGGTGAATGGGTTGGTCACCGGGCCGTACTGGCT
>CAXTVB010000230.1:0-4735 GCA_964247555.1 uncultured Sphingomonas sp.
GCCATGAATTCGGCACCGTTACCGGCCGGAAGCGGCGATGCGGCTGGTTCGATGCGGTGCTGGTACGACAATCCGCCGCGGTGGGCGGGATCACCGGCATCGCGCTGACCAAGATCGACGTGCTGGACGGGATGGAGCGCATCGGCATCTGCACCGGCTATCGGCTGGGCGACGCGACGCTCGATTACTTCCCGGCCCACGCCGCCGATCAGGCGGGGGTCGTGCCGATCTACGAAACGATGGACGGCTGGCAGGGATCGACGGCGGGGGCGCGCAGCTGGGCCGATCTGCCGGCCCAGGCCATCAAATATATCCGTCGCATCGAGGAGCTGATCCGCTGTCCGGTGGCGCTGGTGTCGACCAGCCCGGAGCGCGAGGACACGATCCTGGTCCGCGATCCTTTCGCCGACTGAACGTGGAAAGGCCGGACGCCCTTCTGGGACGCCCGGCCTTTCTCATAGCGATCGCAACGCGTTACTTGGGCGTCGCGCTGCCGGTGCTGGTGGTCGAGCCACCCATCGTGCCGGTCGTGGAACCGCCCATCGTGCCGGTGGTCGAACCGCCCATGGTGCCGCCCGGAGGCGTCGTGCCGGTGGACGTGCCCGTCGACATCGAACCGTCGGTGCTAGTGCCCGGCATCGACGTGGACATCGATCCGTCGGTGCTGGTGCCGGTCGACGTGCTCGTCGATCCGGTGCTCTTGTGGCCACGCGTGGACTTGCTCTTTGACGTCGTCGCCGTGCCGGTCGTCGTCGACTGGCCGTTGGTGCCCGACATGGTCGATCCCGTGTCGGTGGATCCCATCGATCCGGCGGTGCTCGATCCGGTCGTTCCGGCACCCGCGCTACCCGTGGTCTGGGCGGTGGCGAGGGTCGGCAAAATCAACGCCGCAGCGGCGATGGTGAGTGCGATACGCATAAATTCTCTCCTGAATTAGCAAGGACAGAACCGACGGAAACCCAATATGTTCCGATATTTAGCCGATCTGGCCCCGGTGGAGCAACGCTTGGTCGGCCAGAACGAGCGCCACCATCGCCTCGACGACCGGCACGCCGCGGATGCCGACGCACGGATCGTGGCGACCTTTCGTCGCGATTTCAGCGGCATTCCCATCCCGCGTGATCGTGGCGACCGGGGTCAGGATCGAGCTGGTGGGCTTGAACGCGACGCGCAGGCGGATCGGCTGCCCGGTCGCGATCCCGCCCGCGATGCCACCGGCATGATTGGCCAGGAATTCGGGACCATCGACGCCGGGGCGCATCGCATCGGCATTCGCCTCCCCGGTCAGCGCGGCCGCGGCGAACCCGTCGCCGATCTCGACGCCCTTCACCGCGTTGATCGACATGCACGCCGCCGCCAGTTCCGCGTCCAGCTTGGCATAGAGCGGCGCGCCCCAGCCGGCGGGAACGCCGGTCGCCGCGCACGCGACGACCGCGCCCAGCGACGATCCCGCCTTGCGCGCACCGTCGACCAGCGCTTCCCAACGGATCGCCGCGGCGGCGTCGGGACAGAAGAAGGGGTTCGCATCGATCTGCGCATCGTCGAAATGCGCAGGGTCGATCGCATCGCCGCCGATCGCCTCGACCCAGGCGCGGATCCGGACCTGCGGCACGACGAGCCGTGCGACCGCACCCGCTGCGACCCGGCTCGCCGTCTCGCGCGCCGACGACCGGCCGCCGCCGCGCGGATCGCGGAAACCATATTTCGCGTCATAGGCGTAATCGGCATGCCCCGGGCGATAGGCGCGCGCGACCTCGCTATAATCCTTCGATCGCTGGTCGATATTCTCGATCATCAGGCTGATCGGCGTCCCCGTCGTGCGGCCTTCGAAGACCCCCGATAGGATGCGCACCAGGTCGGGCTCCCGCCGCTGCGTGGTGAAGCGCGACGTGCCCGGACGGCGTCGGTCCAGCCAGGGCTGTATGTCGGCTTCGCTCAGCGCGAGCCCGGGCGGGCATCCGTCGACGACCGCGCCGATCGCGGGGCCATGCGACTCGCCCCAGGTGGTGAAGCGGAACAGGCGACCGAAGGTGTTGACGCTCATGCGGGTGTGCCGGCCCTAAGGTTACAAAGTTTACGGTCGTGCGCGAGATTCACGCCCCCCGCTGCCGGAAGCGAACGAGGACAGGTCGTGAGGCGGAGGCGATCCATGTTCACGGCCATGCCACAGCGCGTCCGTGTAGGACAGGACGGACCGCGCCATCGCGGCGTGCGCATCGCCAAGGTCGGACGACCGACAAAGCCGGTATCGCCTATCGGACCGGTCGCGGAAGTGGAGGAAGTGGAGGCATGCCATTCGTCCTTCCACTTTGCGTAAAAGCAACGGCTTAGAGCAAGGGGCGTCCAAGAGCTCGACAGGGAAAACGCAGCGTCGCATCGTGCGAACATTGCATATCGATGCGTTTGTAGGACAGAGGCGCATATCTGGTTTCGTTCCATACATCGGCGTTCAAGTCGCCGGCGCGAAACCTAGACTTCGTCGTTCCGACGAAGTGGTCCGCTGGTTCATCCCACACCCGATCATTCGCTGCCAATAGATCGGCGACACGCGGCGTGATCAGATGATGGAAACCGCTCACTTCGGCTGCTCTGGACAATGTGCGGCAAACGCGCGACGTTGCGGTTCGAAATCGGGGGATTCGACGATGAAGCGGATGATGTGGGCGGCCGTGTTGATCGGCCTGTCGGGCGGTGCGAGCGCGGCGTCCAAGCCGGTCATCCGGTCCGCCTCCGATCTGCCGCCTACCAGCGTTGCCTTCCCGCAACCGCCCAGCGCCATGATGATGACCCCGGCTTATCTGGCAATGCTGCCGACGCTGCGGCGCGAGGCGGAACGGCTGCTCGGCGACTACGACATTCAGGACCCCGTGATCCGGACCGATCTGATCCTCGACCTCGCCGCGGTTGCGGTGCTCGACGGACGCAAGGCCGATGCGGTGCGGTACATCGCCCAATATCGCGCGGGGCAGGCCAAGCCGCAGCTTCAACGGCTGGGGGGATTGTCGATGGATCTTGCCGCGGCGCAACTGGACGAGCGAACGGCGCAAAGATGCGAAACGGCGGCGGCGCACCTCACCGCCACGCTCGCTGGCACCGATCCGCTGATCGTGCGCGACCAGGTGATCAGCGCGGTCGGGCAGATGCAGGTGATGAGCCCGGGCTTTTTCGCCGGTCTCGTGGCCGGCCAACTCGACCCGGTATTGAAGCAGCGCGGCTCGCTCAATGTGTTGCAGGCGCTCAGTCTCGCCCGCTTTCGCGTGGGTGCGACGCTGCTGCCGCCGTGCCGCGCCGAGATGACCGTTGCCGGCCGCGCTTGGCTCGACGCCCCCGCCAATCGCGCCGTCGATATATGGCCGGCGCGTCAGCCGGATTCGGCAAGCCTCGCCATGGCCAAGCCCGTGGTCGTTGCGGTGTGGGACTCGGGTTATGATCCGACATTGTTTCCGGGCCAGCTCGCGGCCGATCCCGCCGAGCCGCTCGACGGCCGGGACAATGACGGCAACGGCGTCGCCGACGATTGGAACGGCCCGACCTACGACGCGTACCTGCGCCCGCGTCGCGGCGCGATCATGCCGCCGACGACATCGCTCCGCGCGCGGCTGGCGGCGCAGACCGCGTTCGACAAGGGCCAATTGGATCTTCGCTTCGGCTTCGACACGCCTGAGGCCGCGCTGTTCGCCGAGCGCGCGCGCAACGCCGCCATTTCGGAACAGGCGGACGACGTGTTGGGGAGCCAAGAGAATAGCGGCCGCACCCACGGCACCGCCTGCGCAAGCGAGATCGCCGACGATGCGCCCTTCGTCCGCCTGTACAACGTCGCGGCGCTGCCCTGGGGGACCGGCGAGGACCGGCTCGACATCCCTTACGACGAGGCCACGATCGCGCGCTGGGCGGACGCGGTGCGGCGGATCGGCGTCCGGATGCGCGGCGCGGGCGTCCGCGTCGTCAGCATGAGCTGGGGCCTCACCGCAGACGAGATAACGAAGCAGTTGCTCGACCGCGGGCTGGAGACCGATGCCGCACGCGCCAAGGCCCGCGGCGTGGCGATGCAGGCGACGATGCGCACCGCGCTGCTCACCCTGATGAAGACGTCCCCCGATATCCTGTTCGTCATCGCGGCGGGCAATAGCGACCAGCCCGATGACGTGCAGTCGGACGTGACCCAGAACTTCGCGCTGCCCAATCTCGTGCATGTGGGGGCGACGGGTACCAACGGGCGCCCGACCAGCTTCACCGTGTTCGGCAAGAGCGTCGACTTGTACGCGCAGGGCGAGGCGGTGAAGTTGCGCTGGCCCGGCGACGTCGTCGTGCATGAGTCGGGAACGTCGATGGCCGCGCCGCTGGTCGCGCGGGCCGCGGCGCAGATGCTGGCGGTCCGGCCGGGGCTGCACGGCGAGGACGTCCGGTCGGGGCTGCTCGCGAGCGCGACGGCCGGCGATGCCGGCCTAAGGCTGCTCGATCCGGGCGCGGCGGTGAACTGGGCGAAGTCGCACCGCTGAGGTGCGCGGTCCTGTGGGCCGATCGGCTGCTTCTTCTTTGCAGCGCGGACGAACAGCAGCAAATACCGCCTTGATCGAAGCCCTTTGCTAAGAAGCAGACCTGTTTGAATGTCCTAAAGGCTTCCGTTCAGGCGAGCGACCAGTCTGCCGAAGTTGAAAGTATATGGATAGGTAGCCCGAAACCAGACCGGCAGCGATCGGGTAGAGAAGCGGTCGGGCGGAAGCGCCCACTGGCA
>CAXTVB010000231.1:0-3024 GCA_964247555.1 uncultured Sphingomonas sp.
GTTTGAGCGTGACCGATGCAGCGGCGAAATTGCACGTGACACGGCAGGCGATGAGCAACCTGCTCGGCGGCCGGGCGGGACTGTCGGCGGAGATGGCGATCCGGTTCGAGAAGGCGTTCGGGTTGAGCGCCGACACGTTGATGCGGATTCAGGCCGGGTATGATCTGGCGCAGGTGCGGGCGCGGGAAGGGGCGATCGAGGTAGAGCGGGTGGCGGCGTAGCTTTCGAGCCTGGGCTGAAGGATTTGGCCGAGGTGACGGAGGTGGTCGACGTTTGACCTCACCCAACCGTCACGAACGAATCCATCACCCGCTTCCGCCCGGCGCTTTCGAAGTCGATCTCCAGCTTGTTGCCCTCGATCTCCGCGATCGCGCCATAGCCGAATTTCTGGTGGAACACGCGCTGGCCGACCGACAGGTCGCTGCGGCCCTTGTTGCCCAGGCTGACCGCGGAGACCCGCGCCTCCACCACGCGCGAGGGTTCGCGGACGAAGCCGCCGACGGTGGCGGCGCGCTGCCAGCCGGGACCGCGGCCGGTGCCCCCCGCGACGTCGGCGAAGGGGTCGGCGCGCTCGCTCAAGTCCGCCTGCCACACGCTCGCGCCGCCGGACATCGTCGTTTCCGCCTCGTGATGTTCCGCGGGAAGTTCGCCGACGAAGCGGCTCGGAATACTGGAATTCCACTGGCCGTAGATCCGGCGGTTCGCGGCGTGGAGGATCGTCGCGCTGCGCCGCGCGCGGGTGATCGCGACGTAAGCGAGGCGGCGTTCCTCCTCCAAGGCGCGCGTCCCGCCCTCGTCGATCGCGCGCTGCGAAGGGAACAGGCCTTCCTCCCAGCCGACGAGGAAGACGGTGTCGTATTCCAGGCCCTTGGCGGCGTGGATCGTCATGATCGTGACCTTGGCATCGTCGCGCCCGCCTTCGTTGTCCATGACCAGCGACACATGTTCGAGGAACGCGCCGAGCGAATCATATTCCTCCATCGCGCGCACCAGTTCGGACAAATTCTCCAGCCGGCCCGCGGCGTCCGCCGACTTCTCCGCCTGGTACATCGCGGTATAGCCGCTCTCGTCGAGCAGCTGCCGCGCCAGCTCGGCGTGCGGCATCGTCTGCGCCATGTCGCGCCAGCGGGCTATGTCGCCAACCAGCCGGCCGAGCGAATTGCGTGCCGCGCCCGTCAGTTCGTCGCTGTCGAGGATACGCGCCGCGGCGATCGTCAGCGGCACGTTCAGCGCGCGCGCCAGCTGGTGGACCTTCGCCACCGCCTTGTCGCCGAGGCCGCGCTTGGGCACGTTGACGATGCGTTCGAACGCCAGGTCGTCGGCGGGCTGGTTTACGACGCGCAGATAGGCGAGCGCATCGCGGATCTCGGCACGTTCGTAGAAGCGGAAGCCGCCGACGATCTTGTAGGGCATGCCGATCGCGATGAACCGGTCTTCGAACTCGCGCGTCTGGTGCTGCGCGCGCACCAGGATCGCGATGTCGTTCAGCGAAGTGCCGCCCCGCCGCGCCGTCTCGATATCGTCGCCGACGCGGCGCGCTTCCTCCGGACCGTCCCAGACGCCGACGACGCGGACCTTCTCGCCTGCGTCGATCTCGGTCCATAATTGCTTGCCAAGCCGGCCGCTATTGTTGGCGATCACGCCCGATGCCGCACCCAGGATATGCGGGGTGGAGCGGTAATTCTGTTCCAGCCGGATGACCTTCGCGCCCGGAAAATCCTTCTCGAACTTCAGGATGTTCTCCACCTGCGCCCCGCGCCAGGAGTAGATCGACTGGTCGTCGTCGCCGACGCAGGCGATGTTGCGGCGTTCCTGCGCGAGCAGGCGCAGCCAGAGATACTGGACGCTGTTGGTGTCCTGATATTCGTCCACCATGATGTAGCGGAACCGCTGCTGGTAGAGTTCCAGCACGTCGCGGTGCGTCTTCAGGATGACGAGCATGTGCAGCAGCAGGTCGCCGAAATCGCAGGCGTTGAGCGCCTTCAGCCGATCCTGATAGGCTTGGTACAGCTCCCCGCCGCGGCCGTTGGCGTAGCGTTCGCTTTCCCCCGCATCGATCTCGCGCGGGGTCAGGCCCTTGTTCTTCCAGTCGTCGATCACCCCGCCCAGCGCGCGCGCGGGAAAGCGCTTCTCGTCGATGTCCGCCGCCAGGATCAGCTGCTTCAGCAGCCGCAGCTGGTCGTCGGTGTCGAGGATGGTGAAGTTCGATTGCAGCCCGACCAGTTCGGCATGCCGCCGGAGCATCTTCGCCCCGATCGCGTGGAAGGTGCCGAGCCAGGGCATCCCCTCGACCATGTCGCCCACCAGCCGCCCGACCCGGTCGCGCATCTCGCGCGCGGCCTTGTTGGTGAAGGTGACGCTCAGGATCTCGGATGGGTACGCCTTGCGCGTGTACAGCAGGTGCGCCAGCCGAGCGGTGAGTGCCGCCGTCTTGCCCGTGCCCGCCCCCGCCAACATCAGTACCGGGCCATCGGTCGTCAGCACCGCCTCGCGCTGCGGCGGGTTCAGGCCCTTGAGATACGGCGGTTCGGTCTGGGCGGCGATCTGGCTCACCGGCGAACAGGTAGGGAACGTGGCGGGTTAGGGCAACTGTTGTAAATGGGATGGGGTGCAGGTCGGGTTACCGTCACCCCGGCCTAGTGCCGGGGTCCATGGTGCCGCAAGCGTCGGAAAAGAGGCTCAATCCGAATCGCTTGCCGCACGATGGACCCCGGCACTAGGCCGGGGTGACGAAGGCTTTTAGCCAGCCTCGGCCCGCAACAACGTGATCCGCGCCTTGCCGTGCACCCGCGTCGCATCGACGGTGAAACCCGCCAACACGATCTCCTCCGCCTTCCCGCTCTCGATGCTCACCCACGTCGCCGGGCCGGTCCAGCCGAGCCGCGACAGCTTGTCCAGCGCGACGATGCCGGCACCGGTGCCGTAGGGCGGGTCCATCATCACGATGTCGAGCGGGGCGGGGGCCGGACCGAGCGCCATGACCGACGTCGCACGGACATCGGCGCGCGCGCCGAGTTTCGTGAG
>CAXTVB010000231.1:3034-4717 GCA_964247555.1 uncultured Sphingomonas sp.
GCCCGGTCCTGTTCGACGAACAGGCAGGTCGCCGCTCCGCGCGACAAGGCCTCGATCCCTAGCGCGCCCGACCCGGCGAACAGGTCCGCGACCGCCAGCCCCTCGAAACTGCCGACCCGGCTGGTCAGCATCGAGAACAGCGCCTCGCGCATGCGGTCTGCGGTCGGGCGGGTCGCCTCGCCCTTCGGCGCCGCCAGCGGACGGCCGCGCCATTGCCCGGCGATGACGCGCATCAGCCCTTGTTCCTCGGCTTCGTGGTCCGCGGCGTCTTGGACGGTCGACCGCGGCCGCCGGCCGGGCCCTTGCCGGGCGCGGGCTTGGTCGAGCGCGGCCGCTTGTCGCTGGCTGCGCTGCCGTCGGCCCGGACACGGGTCGAGCCGGCGGGGCGGGCGGGGCGCGACGATTTGCCCGGATGCTCGGTCGGCGCTGCACGATCCGGGCGGATGGCACGCGCTGCCCCGGCGACCGCGGGCGCGGCACCATGTTGGCGGGCAGCGCCGCGCGTGCCGCGCGCGGCGCCGCTTTCGGCACCGGATCGGCGATCGGTCGTGGCGGGCCGGTCGGGCCGGAATGTATCGCGCGGGTTGTGCGGCGTACCGCCAGCGGTCGTGCCGCCATCGCGTGACGGTCGATCGGCACGATGGCCAGCGGCGGCGGGGCGGCGGTCGTCGGGTCGCCGGTCGTCGGCGCGCGGCGGTCGGGTCGTCAGGGGTTCGCCGCTGCGGGTCGGTCGTTGGGTGCGGAAGCTGCGGGTGCTAGGCTCCTGGCGCGCCGGCCCGCTGGTGCGCGGCGGACGCTGGGCACCGCTTCGGTCGCCCGGGGCCGGTACCGCCCGGGCGGGGGCGACGGCGCGCGGCTTCGTCCGCGCTTCCACGGCGATCGTCGCGTCGGGCGCATCCTCGCGCGATCGCCCGTGGCGAACATCGCCCAGCGCGCGGCGGAACGCGGCGAGGTCGTGCTCGCCGACCTCGCCGACCTGACCCGGCCCGAGATCGCCCAGGATGAACGGGCCGTATCGCGTGCGGATCAGGCGGCTGACCTGCAATTCCAGATGTTCCAGCACGCGGCGGACTTCACGGTTCTTGCCCTCGGTCAGGATCATCTCGATCCAGACGTTCGCGCCGGTACGGCGTTCGATATTGGCGTCGATCGAGCCGTAGCGGATGCCCTCGATCTCGACGCCCTCGGCCAGATCCTCGAGCTGCGCCTGCGTCACCTGTCCGTAAGCGCGCGCGCGATAGGCGCGCTCGACCCCGGTCGAGGGCAGCTCCAGCTGGCGCTTGAACCCGCCATCGGTGGTCAGCAGCAGCAGCCCCTCGGTCGCGAGATCGAGCCGTCCGACCGGCACCACGCGCGGCAGGTCGTCGGGCAGATGTTCGTAGATCGTCGGGCGCCGCTTGGGATCGCGCTCGGTCACCAGCAGTCCCTGCGGCTTGTGATACAGGAACAGCCGGGTCGGCTCCGCCGCCTGGACAGGAGTACCGTCGACGGTGACCCCGGCCAGCGAGGTCAGCACGGTCGCGGGGGTATCCAGCACCACGCCGTCGATCGCGATGCGCCCTTCCGCGATCATCCGTTCGATTTCGCGGCGCGAGGCGATCCCGGCGCGCGCGAGCAGTTTGGCGATGCGGTCGCCGTCGCGCGGCGCGTCGCTCTCGCCGCGCGGAGTCCTGGTCTTGGTCG
>CAXTVB010000232.1:0-4692 GCA_964247555.1 uncultured Sphingomonas sp.
TGATGGCGGACGTCGCGCTGCAGCCGATCGCCTCGCGGCTGGTCAAGGAAATCGCCCTGTTCGGGGGTGAAATCGGCAAGTTCGTGCCGCCCGCAGTCCGCAACGACGTCGTCGCCCGGGTCGAGGCCATGGGTCGTCGCGGCAGCTGACGTTCAGTTTGGCGCAAGCCGCGATTTGTTCTAAGCGCCGTCCCATCCCTGACGCTCCCGAGTAATGCCCATGCGCCTGTTTGCCGCTGTTGCCTCGTTTATCGGATGCCTGGTCGCCCTGCCCGCGGTGGCACAGACCCCGGCCGTAACGACCAACGCTCGTCCCGCGCCGCCCGCGATGACGGACCGCGAGAACCAGTGGGTACTCGACCTTTCTACCGGCGGGCGCGTCGTCATCCTGCTTCGGCCCGATGTCGCTCCGCTGATGGTCGCACGGGTGAAGACGCTGACGCGGCAGCATTTCTACGACGGCCTGGTATTTCACCGGGTGATCGAAGGCTTCATGGCGCAGGGCGGCGATCCCAAGGGCGACGGTACCGGAGGATCGACGATGCCAAACGTCCCCCCCGAATTCAATTACCTGCCCCATGTCCGCGGCGCGGTGTCGGCGGCGCGAGCGGAGGATCCGAACGGCGCGAACAGCCAGTTCTTCATCGTCTTCCAGCCGCGCCTGACGCTCGACCGCAAATACACCGTCTTCGGCCGTGTGATCGAGGGCATGCAATATGTCGACACGATCGAGCGCGGCGAACCGCCGACGAACGCAAGCAAGGTGCTTCACGCCTATATCGCGGCGGACAACCCCCCGGCCTATATTGCCGCGGCGCCGGTCACGCCCCCCACGCTGGGCGCGCCCGTTACTCTGCCGGGCACAAAGGGCGCCGTAGTAGCCGCGCCGAAGCTGGCCCCAGGCGCCAAGCTGCCGACGCGGAAAGCCACGCCCAGCCAGTGACCGCTGGTCTGCGGAGGCGCATGCGCCGATGAACGTCGACCTGTTCGACTTCGCGTTGCCGCCGGGAAATATCGCGCTGCGTCCGGCGGTGCCACGCGACACGGCGCGGATGCTGGTCGTCGACGGCGCGCAATTGCAAGACCGCATCGTCAAAGATCTGCCCGAAGCGCTGCGCCCAGGCGACCTGCTCGTCTTCAACGACACCCGAGTGATCCCGGCGCAGCTTGAGGGACACCGCGGGGCCGCACGGATCGGTGCGACGCTCCACAAGCGCGAAGGGCCGCGCCGCTGGCGGGCGTTCGTGCGCAATGCCAGGCGGCTGCACGAGGGAGACCTCATCCACTTCGGCGAAGGCGTATCGGCGATGGCGACCGATCGCGGCGACGATGGCAGCATCGCGCTGACGTTCGCGGGCGACGAACCGGTGGAACTGTTGCTCACGCGCGTCGGGCGCATGCCCCTGCCCCCCTATATCGCCGCGCGCCGGCCGACAGACGCGCGCGACGCGGACGATTACCAGACGATGTTCGCCGCCGAACCCGGCGCGGTAGCGGCCCCAACCGCCGCGCTGCACTTCACCCCCGCGCTAATCGCTGCGCTCGCCACTGCCGGCATCGGTCACGCGACGCTCACGTTGCACGTTGGCGCAGGTACGTTTCTGCCCGTGAAGGCCGACGATACCGCCGACCACCGCATGCACGCGGAATGGGGCCAGATCGACGCGGCAACCGCCGACCGCCTGAACGCTGCCCGCGCCGCCGGCGGCCGCGTGATCGCGGTCGGCACGACCTCGCTCCGCCTGATCGAAAGCGCGACCGGTACGGATGGCATCATCAGACCCTTCACCGGCGACACCGCGATCTTCATTACGCCCGGCTACCGCTTCCGGGGAATCGACGGCCTTATGACCAATTTCCACCTGCCGCGGTCGACACTATTCATGCTGGTCTCGGCACTGATGGGGCTCGATACGATGCAAGCGGCGTATGCGCATGCCATTCAGTACGGCTACCGTTTCTACTCCTACGGCGACGCCTCGCTCCTCCTACCGTAACCGCCGCGGGTCGATCACGACGTGGCGGATGTGAGTGCGTTTGTAGGTGTAGGTGATGTGAACCAGCCCGTCTCGGGTCTGGATGACGGCGGGATAGGCATAGCCATCGGGCGCGGGTTTGCTCTCCAGCGTAAGGACGTTGCGCCAGCGCTGGCCATCGTTCGACAGCGCGACGTTCAGCGGCCAGCGTGGGCCGTCGCCGGTTTGCCCGGGCGCAGGCCCGCTATGGTTGTAGACGAGCAACTGGCGGCCGTCGCGAAGCGTCACCGCGTCGATGCCGGCATTGGGATTGGGAAGGTCGATGGCCGTCAGGGGCGACCAGTCGACGCCGCGATCGGTCGACCAGCTGGTCGCCAAAAACCCCTGCCGCGTGCGCGCGATGAGTTCCAGCCGGCCATCGTGAAAGGACAGGATGCTCGGCTGGATCGCTTCGAGATGCGTCGGCGACGGCAACGGTGCGCCGACCTGCCAGCTTCGGCCGCGGTCCGTGCTACGCTCCATCCGGATCGACCAGCGGTTGTTCGTCGCCGTTCCTTCCTCGCGGCTGGACGGCGCCAGCCAGCTGCCATCGGGAAGGGCGACCAGCTTGTTCTTGATCGGCCCCAGCACGCCGTCCGGCAAACGCCGTGGCGCAGCCCAGTTGCGGCCACCGTCGCGCGAGCGGGTGACCATGCCCCACCATTCGCGCGGATTGGGACCGACCTTGTAGAACAGGCGGAGATCGCCCCCCGCCGGCTGGAACAGTACCGGGTTCCAGGTCGGGAAGCGCCGTCCGTCCGCCATGATGCCGTCGGCGACCGCGACCGGCGTCTCCCAGCCGGCGGCAGTGCGACGGGCGAACCAGATCGCGACATCGGGTCGACCTTCCCCCGATCCGCCGAACCACGCCGCGGCCAGCGTGCGGTCCGCCAGTTCCACGATGGTCGAGGCATGCGCCTGCGGATAGGGCGCGGCGGGGTCGATGGTTTCGGATCGAAGGATCGGTGTCGGGATCGCGTCTGCGTACGACGTTCCGCCCAAGCCAGCGATGGCCGCGATACGGATCAGGCTGACAGCACGCATCTCGTCCCCCCGCAGCGATGATGCGGAGATGTATGCCACGCGGCGCACAAAGTCCCGCGGAACCGGTCGTAGTCAGAAGCGTAGGGAAGACGCCCTCCCTTCACTTGGGAGCTCGATCGGCAGGACGTCCGAACGAAAGACGTTGCCGCACCGGGCTATCCGCAACAGCGCGCACAGAAAAATCGGATCGTAACACGCTATGGCGGCGCGGCCGCTTCGCTGCCATTAGGCGGTGTATGGTTCCGATCGCCATCATCGCCGCCGCCTTGCAGGCCACCCCCGCCGCGATGCCGCCCTCCCCGCCGCAAGGACCCGCGCAACCACCTGCGACGATCCTGGTCGAGCCTGCTGCGATGTTCGTGGCGACGTGCGATGCGGATGGCGATGCGAGGGTGACGCGCGCCGAGCTGACCGCTTGCATCGCGCGCGCCTTTGCGACCGCCGATGGCGCGGCGTCGGGCAAGATCGGCTATATCGCCTATGCCGATTGGGAACAGCGCTGGCTCGGCGATCGCAACGCGTTGCCCAGCCCGTTCGAGGTCGACACCGACGGCGACGGCCGCATTTCGCTGGCGGAATTGCAGACGCGGTTCGCATCGTATTTCGACCGTTTCGATCTCGACCGCGATGGTACGCTGACCCGCGCCGAGCTGGTGACGATCCACGCGACCGCGCCCAACGACCCGAACCGCAGCAGCAAGAAGCGCAAGTGACGGCACCCCGATTTGCGTTCGCGATCCACGCGACCGACGGCCGTGCGCGCACCGGCACGATCGCGATGCGGCGCGGCGTCATCCGCACGCCGGCTTTCATGCCCGTCGGCACCGCCGCGACGGTCAAGGCGATGAAGCCCGCCGACGTCGCCGCGGCGGGAGCGGATATCATCCTGGGCAACACCTATCACCTGATGCTTCGCCCCGGTGCCGAGCGAGTGGCGCGGCTGGGGGGGCTGCACGCCTTCATGGGCTGGCACCGTCCGATCCTAACCGATTCCGGCGGGTACCAGGTGATGAGCCTGGCCGATCTGACCAAACGATCCGAAGAGGGCGTGGCGTTCAAGTCGCATCTCGACGGATCGCGCCACCTTTTGAGCCCCGAACGCTCGATCGAGATCCAACGGTTGCTCGGTTCGGATATCGTGATGGCGTTCGACGAGTTGGTGCCGACGACGTCGACGCCTGAAGTGCAGGCGGCCGCTATGGAGCGATCGATGCGCTGGGCGAAGCGGTCGCGCGCGGCATTCGATGCCGGTGGCGCGCATTCGGAACGCGCCGCGATCTTCGGCATTCAGCAGGGCGCGCTCGACGAACGGCTTCGCAAGGATAGCGCGGAAGCGCTGATCGATATCGGTTTCGACGGTTATGCAGTGGGTGGGCTTGCGGTCGGCGAGGGACAGGAGGCCATGTTCGCCTGCCTCGACTTCGCGCCGGGGCAATTGCCGGTCGACAAACCGCGCTATCTGATGGGGGTCGGTAAGCCCGACGACATCGTCGGCGCCGTCGAGCGCGGCATAGACATGTTCGATTGCGTGCTGCCGACGCGTAGCGGACGCACCGGCCAGGCGTTCACGCGCGAAGGTTCGATCAACATCCGCAACGCGCGCTTCGCCGAAGATGTCGGACCGCTGGATGCGG
>CAXTVB010000233.1:0-4626 GCA_964247555.1 uncultured Sphingomonas sp.
GGCCTGAAGCGGGGCTACACGCTGACCATCACCGCGCGCGACATCGACGCGAAGGTGGATGGCGAGCTGAAGCGCCTGGCCCCCCAAATCCGCATGCCCGGCTTTCGCCCCGGCAAGGTGCCCACGAACCTGGTCCGCAAGATGCATGGCCCGGCGCTGATGCAGGACGCGCTCAACACCGCGATCCAGGAAGGCGTGCAGGGCCTCGTCGCCGAGAAGCAGTTGCGCCCCGCGATGCAACCTGCGGTCGAGCTGGAAGAGGGCTACGAGCCCGGCAAGGATGCCGCGATCAAGGTGTCGATGGAGGTCCTGCCGCAGGTGCCGACACCGTCGATCGACGCGCTGAAGCTGGAGCGGCTGACCGTGCCCGTCGCCGACGAAGCGGTGGACGAGCAGCTGAAGACCTTCGCCGACCAGCAGAAGAAGTGGGACGACGCGGCGGACGATCATGCCGCGGCGATGGGCGACCTGGTCACGATGGACTTCGTCGGCAAGGTCGACGGCGTGCCCTTCGATGGCGGTACCGGCGAGGACATGGCGGTCGAGCTCGGCACCGGACGGCTGATCCCCGGGTTCGAGGAGCAGGTCGTCGGCGTGAAGGCGGGCGACGAGCGCCAGATCAACGTCACCTTCCCCGACGATTATGCGGCCGAGAATCTGAAGGGTGCGGCGGCGACGTTCGACCTGGTCATCAAGTCGGTGAAGACGGCGGGCGAAAGCACGATCGACGACAGCCTCGCCAAGTCGCTCGGGCTCGAAAGCCTCGAGCAGTTGCGCGGGTTGCTCAAGGGGCAGATCGAGCAGCAGCATAACGGGCTGACCCGTACGCATATGAAGCGCAAGCTGCTCGACCAGCTGGCCGATGGCCATGATTTCGAAGTGCCGCCGTCGATGGTGGACGCCGAGTTCGACCAGATCTGGCAGCAGCTGGAGCACGAGGCCGGTCATGAGGCCGACCCCGAGGCGGCGCTGGCGGAAATGGAGAACGACCGCGCCGATTACCGCAAGATCGCGGAGCGTCGCGTCCGCCTGGGACTGTTGCTGTCCGAGATCGGCCAGGCGAACGGCGTAGAGGTCAGCAACCAGGAGATGAACCGCCTGATCGCGCAGGCCGCGCAGCAATACGGCCCCGAGGATCGCAAGCGCTTCATCGAATATGTCCAGGCCGAGCCCATGGCGGCCGCGCAGCTCCGTGCGCCGCTCTACGAGGACAAGGTGGTCGATTTCCTGTTCGGCAAGGCCGAGATCACCGACCGCGAGGCGACGCGCGAGGAACTGGAAGCGGCGATCGAGAGCGAGGACGGTTTCGCGACCGGCACCCATTCCCCCGCCCATCACCATGACCCTGATCACAAGCCGAAGAAGAAGCCCGCGGCCAAGAAGGCCAAGGCCATCGACGAGGCTGCAGCGGCAGCGGAACCGGTGACGGAGGAGCCCGCCAAGCCTGCCAAGAAGGCGGCGACCAAGCCCGTCGCGAAGGGCGACGATGCGGGTGCGGTGACCGAGCCTGCGCCGGCGAAGAAGCCGGCCGTTAGGAAGAAGGCGGCACCGGTCGAGGCCGAGACGGCGCTTCTGGAGTCGTCCCCGGTTGCGGCGGAGGCCGCCGAGGGAACCGAGGCCGCCGATGCGCCGGTGAAGAAGCCGCGCGCGAAGAAGGCGAAGGCGGAGGGTTGATCGATTCGTCATGCCGGACTTGATCCGGCATCCATCGTGCCGCAAACCCAACAGCCGTTGAACGTGCGGCACGATGGACCCCGGCTCAAGGCCGGGGTGACGGAGACATAGGCATTGACCGACCCGACCATCGCCGTCCTGCTGCCCTGCTACAACGAGGAAGCCGCGATCGCACAGACGGTGGCGGGCTTCCGCGCCGCGCTGCCGAACGCCGCCATCTATGTCTACGACAACAACAGCAGCGACCGGACCTGCGACGTCGCGGCTGCAGCGGGCGCGATCGTTCGGCGCGAGCGGATCCAGGGGAAGGGCGCCGTCGTCCGGCGGATGTTCGCCGACGTCGATGCCGACATCTACGTCATGGCCGATGGCGACGCGACTTACGACGCGGAAGCGGTGCCGGCTCTGGTCGATCGGTTGCTCGACGAACAGCTGGACATGGTCGTCGGCAGTCGGCTCCACGAGGCAGCGGAGGCCTATCGGCGCGGGCATCAGTTCGGCAACGCGCTGCTGACGGGCATGCTCGCGCAATTGTTCGGGCGCAGCTTCACGGATATTCTGTCGGGCTATCGCGTCTTCTCGCGGCGGTTCGTGAAGAGCTTTCCCTCGCTTAGCGCCGGGTTCGAGATCGAGACCGAGATCAGCGTCCATGCGCTGGAGCTGAAGATGCCGATCGCCGAGGTCGAGACGCGGTACTTCGCGCGACCCGAAGGCTCGGAATCGAAACTGAGCACCTACGGCGATGGCTGGCGGATCCTGCGCACGATCATGACGCTGTACCGGATCGAACGGCCCTTGTGGTTCTTCGGGGCGATCGGTGGCGCGTTCCTCCTGCTGGCGCTGGCGCTCGGCGTGCCGCTGATCCTGACCTATCTCGAGACGCATATGGTGCCGCGTTTCCCGACCGCGATCCTCATCACCGGGCTGGGATTGTTCGCCGCGCTCAACGTGTTCGCGGGGCTGATCCTCGACACCGTCGTGCGCGGCCGGCGCGAGGTGCGGCGGCTGGCCTATCTGGCCTATCCCGCCCCGCGCCGCGACACTTGAACAAGTCCGCGCGAAGGCCGATGTTGACGCTTCCGAGGGCATAAGAGAGATTTCCATGCACAATCCGTTCGACACCGGCGATTTCGCGCGGCCGCTGACCAATGCCGGTCTGGGCCTGCAGCAGACGCAAGCCGGGCTCGTCCCCATCGTCATCGAACAGTCGAACCGCGGCGAGCGCAGCTTCGACATCTTCAGCCGTCTGCTGCGCGAACGCATCGTCTTCGTGACCGGCGGCGTCGAAGACGGCATGGCGTCGCTCATCACCGCGCAGCTGCTGTTCCTTGAGTCGGAGAACCCGAAGAAGGACATCTTCATGTACATCAACTCGCCGGGCGGCGTGGTGACGGCCGGCATGGCGATCCACGACACCATGCAGTATATCCGGCCGCGCGTCGGTACGGTATGCATCGGTCAGGCGGCGTCGATGGGCAGCTTCCTGATGTCGGCTGGCGAGAAGGGTATGCGCGTCGCGCTGACCAACAGCCGCATCATGATCCACCAGCCATCGGGCGGCGCGCAGGGCATGGCGTCGGACATCGAGATCCAGGCGCGCGAGATTTTGCGGATGCGCCACGATCTTAATACCTTGTACGCGAAGTACACCGGCAAGCCGCTCGACGAGATCGAACGCGCGATGGACCGCGACAAGTTCATGTCGGCGAAGGAAGCGCAGGAATTCGGCTTGATCGACGAAGTGTTCGACAAGCGTCCCGCCCCCGCAGACGATATGGCGAAGGCGGCCTGATCCGGCATGGCGAACGGCCCGCACGACGGGCCGTTCGCGTTAGCCATCATTGACCGTTGTGGAATGTGACAGGTCCGGGCTACGATGCCCGGCCGAAAGCGGGCCGCGCGACCCGATAACCTCGCGGCGAAAGGTGATTGAATGCCCAAGCTAGATGGTGGCGACTCGAAGAGCACCCTGTACTGTTCGTTCTGCGGCAAGTCGCAGCACGAGGTACGCAAGCTCATTGCCGGGCCCACCGTGTTCATCTGCGACGAGTGCGTGGAGCTGTGCAACGACATCATCCGCGAGGAGACGAAGTCCGCGCTGGTGTCGAAGAAGGACGGCGGCGTACCAACTCCGCAGGAGATCTGCAACGTCCTCGACGATTACGTCATCGGCCAGAAGCGCGCGAAGCGTGTGCTGTCGGTGGCGGTGCACAATCATTACAAGCGCCTGAATCACGGGCAGAAGGGCGCGGACGTCGAGCTGGCGAAGAGCAATATCCTGCTCGTCGGCCCGACCGGCTGCGGCAAGACGCTGCTTGCGCAGACGCTGGCCCGGATCCTCGACGTGCCCTTTACGATGGCGGACGCGACCACGCTGACGGAGGCGGGCTATGTCGGCGAGGATGTCGAGAACATCATCTTGAAGCTGCTTCAGGCGAGCGACTACAACGTCGAGCGGGCGCAGCGCGGGATCGTCTATATCGACGAGATCGACAAGATTTCGCGCAAGGCGGAGAACCCCTCGATCACGCGCGACGTGTCGGGCGAGGGCGTGCAGCAGGCGCTGCTGAAGCTGATGGAAGGCACGACCGCGAGCGTCCCGCCGCAGGGCGGTCGCAAGCATCCCCAGCAGGAATTCCTGCAGGTCGACACGACGAACATCCTGTTCATCTGCGGCGGCGCTTTCAGCGGCCTCGAGAAGATCATCGGCGATCGTCTCCAAGGCAAGTCGATCGGTTTCGGCGCCTATGTCGCCGCGCCCGAAGAGCGTCGCACCGGTGAGTTGCTGCGCTCGACCGAGCCCGAGGATCTGCTGAAATTCGGGCTGATCCCCGAATTCGTCGGTCGCCTGCCGGTGATCGCGACACTCGAGGATCTCGACATCGACGCGCTCGTGAAGATCCTGTCGGAGCCGAAGAACGCGCTCGTGAAGCAGTATCAGAAGCTGTTCGA
>CAXTVB010000234.1:0-4615 GCA_964247555.1 uncultured Sphingomonas sp.
GAGCCTGGTCGACCTCGCACTGTGGCGGCGAAGGCGACGGAGGGGGAGGAAGCCCTCACGAATGGGTCGTCGACCGCCCCCTCCGTCACGCTACGCGTGCCCCCTCACCCTGGCGGGGGAGGATCAGAGAGACGCCGGCGCGCATTACAGAGGCAAAACGGTCCGCCCGGACCGAAACCTCAACCCCGCGGCGAACCCTTCGCGTCGCTCGCGATCCGCTGCCCGCCCTGGCGACAATCCCCTGCGATCACCGGATAGGACAGGTCCGTATTGCGCGCGATCTGTTCGGGGAGCGCGGCGCGGCACTGCGCCATGGTCTCGTAACGGGCGGGAACGAGGCGCGCCTGCTGGCACTGCGCCTGGCCGTCGCCGCATCCCAGGATCGCCATTACGAAAAACAGGGGTTCCATCGTCGCCTCCCGCGCCTGAGGGATAAAGCGCGGCAGGACATATTATGTTCCTCGCCGCGCCTTCCGGGTGCCCGTCCGCGCGCCTACATGCGGTGCGACGATGCCACCCGACACCTATACCCCCACGAGCAGCGACCGGCCGATGCTCCCGACGCTCCGCCGTTTCCTGCCCTATCTGTGGCCGGCGGGGGAGACGGGGCTGAAGGCGCGGATCGTCGTCGCGATGCTGCTGGTCGCGGCGTCGAAGGTCACGCAGGTCTATGTCATCGCCTATGCGCTGAAATATGCGGTCGACCGGATGGCGCATGGCGACCGGTCGGCGGTGTGGATGGTGATGGCGCTGGTCGCGGGCTATGCCGGGGCGCGGTTCGCGACGACGCTGTTCGACAATCTGCGCAACGCGGTGTTCGAGCGTGTCGGGCAGGATGCGACGCGGCGGCTGGCGGGCAGCGTCTTCCGGCACCTGCACGAACTGTCGCTGCGCTTCCATCTCGAGCGGCGCACCGGTGCCGTCACCAAGGTCGTCGAGCGCGGCACCAAGAGCATCGATACGATGCTGTATTTCATGCTGTTCAACATCGCGCCGACGGTGCTGGAACTGCTGCTGGTGCTGAACATCTTCCGCGGCAGTTTCGGCTGGCCGCTGGTGGTCGCGACGATCGTGATGGTCGCGGCCTATATCGCGTTCACCCGCTGGATCACCGACTGGCGCAACGCGCTGCGCGCGCGGATGAACGACCTCGACACCGGCGCGGTCGCGCATGCGGTGGATTCGCTGCTGAATTTCGAGACGGTCAAGTATTTCAACGCCGAGGATCGCGAGGCCAGGCGCTACGAACGCGCGGTGACGCTGTACGCCGCCGCGGCGGTGAAGAACGAGACGTCGCTCGCCTGGCTCAACATCGGCCAGGCGCTCATCACCAATGCGATGATGGCGGGCGGCATGGTCTTCGTCGCGCGCGGCTGGGGCCAGGGGCGGTTCACGCCGGGCGACGTGGTGTTCATCTCCACTTTGCTCAGCCAGCTGTTCCGGCCCCTCGACCTGCTGGGCATGGTCTATCGCACCATCCGGCAGGGCGTCATCGACATGGCGGCGATGTTCGACCTGGTCGACGCGCCGGCCGAGATCGTCGATGCGCCGGGCGCCGCCACGCTGGTGGTGGGGGCGGGGCATGTCCGGTTCGAGGATGTCCGCTTCGCCTATGATGCGGGCCGGCCGATCCTGAAGGGGATCGATCTCGACATTCCGGCGGGCACGACGCTGGCGGTCGTCGGCATTTCGGGCGCGGGCAAGTCGACGCTCGCGCGGCTGATGTACCGGTTCTACGATCTGACGAGCGGGCGGATCACGATCGACGGACAGGATATCGCGCGCGTCACGCAGACGTCGCTCCGCGCCGCGATCGGCATCGTGCCGCAGGACACGGTGCTGTTCAACGACACGATCGGCTACAACATCGCCTATGGCCGCGACGGTGCCACCGAAGCGGAGATCGCGGGCGCGGCACAGGGCGCGGCGATCGCCGGGTTCATCGAACGCCAGGCGGACGGGTATGCCACGCGCGTCGGCGAACGCGGGTTGAAGCTGTCGGGCGGCGAGAAGCAGCGCGTGGCGATCGCGCGCACCTTGCTGAAGGACCCGCCGATCCTGATCCTCGACGAGGCGACCTCTGCGCTCGACAGCCGCACCGAGGGCGAGATCATGGAGACGCTGGAACAGGTCGAGCGCGGGCGCACCACCATCGTCATCGCGCATCGGCTGTCCACGATCGTGAATGCCGACCAGATCGTCGTGCTGGAGGATGGCCGGATCGTCGAATCGGGCACCCACACCGCGCTGCTGCGCCGTGGCGGGCTGTATGCGCAGATGTGGACCCGCCAGGCGCAGGAACGCGAACAGGCGATGGCGGCGGAATAGCGGCCCCCCGTGTTCCTGCGAAGGCAGGAACCCAGGATCGCGCGCGTATCGGCCCGGTACCCTGGGCTCCTGCTTTCGCAGAAGAACATCGTATCGCGGCACAATCCTGCGACAATTGGCCTATAGGCGCTCCCCGATCGAGGGACGGGGACGGGCATGCGGGTACGAATCTACGGGTTGATGGCGGCGGCGAGCGTACTGCCGACGGTGGCCGCCGCCCAGACCGCGCCGACCGCGCCGGCGCAGACCCCCGCCCCGTCGTCGCGCGCCGCCGCCTCGAGCGACGACGAAGCCGACGGCCCGGACATCGTCGTCAACGGCAATCGCCAGCAACCCGGCGCGGTGATCGGCGACATCAAGCCCGACCAGCAGCTGAGCCCCGCCGACATCCGCTCCTACGGCGTCAGCACCGTCGCCGACCTGCTGAACGAATTGTCGCCGCAGACCACCAGCGGCCGCGGCCAGGGCGGCGCGCCCGTCGTGCTGCTGAACGGGCGGCGCATCTCGAGCTTCTCCGAAATCCGCGACCTGCCGACCGAGGCGATCCAGCGCGTCGACATCCTGCCCGAAGAGGTGTCGCTGAAATACGGCTATCGCGCGGACCAGAAGGTGGTGAACATCGTCCTGCGCCGCCGCTTCCGCGCGACCACGCTCGAGGCGGACGACAAGCAGCCGACCGAGGGCGGCGCCAACAGCCCGCAGGGGCAGGTCGACCTGCTGAACATCCAGCGCGACCGTCGGTTCGACCTGCACCTGAACTATCAGGAGACCGCCGCGCTGAACGAGGCGCAACGCGATATCGCGCCAGCGACGGCCAGTGGTACAGGGGGAAACGGTGCGGGTGGCAGCGGCGCGGTCCAGACCGTCGACGGCACCGACCAACGCCCGTACCGCACGCTGGAACCGTCGAGCACCGACTTTTCCGCCAATGCGGTCTATGCGCGCAACCTGTTCGGCAACAAGGTCGGCGCGAGCTTCAACGGACGGATCGAATCGACCGACAGCGTCGGCACCTTCGGCCTGCCGACGGTGGCGCTGACGGTGCCGGCGAACAGCCCGTTCTCGACCGACGGCGCGGTCGACACCGTCGCGCGCACCGCCACCGGTTACCTGCCGCTGGCGCAGCGGTCGTCCGCGATCACCTCGCATCTGGGCAGCACGTTCAACGGCGATATCGGCCATTGGCGCTGGTCGCTGACGGGCAATTACGACCGGGTCGATTCCAAGTCGTTCACCGATACCGGGCTGGACACCACCGCCTATCAGGCGCGGCTGAACGCGCTCGATCCGACCGCGAACCCGCGTACCGGCGCGCTGACCGGGTTGGGCGCGCTGCCCGGCAACCGCGCCTTCTCGACGTCGAACAGCGGCGGCGCGGACCTGCTGGTCAATGGCAGCCTGTTCGCGCTGCCCGCGGGTTCGATCTCCACCAGCGTCCGCGTCGGTGCATCGGCCAGCGATTTCAGCAGCAACTCCTATCGCAGCCAGACCGCGCTTGCGCAGACCAGCGACATCGCGCGCGACATCGTCAACGGCCAGGTGAATATCGACGTGCCGCTGACCAGCCGGTCCAAGGCGGTGCTGCCCTGGGCCGGCACATTGTCCGTGAACTTCAACGTCGCGGTCGATCATCTGTCGGATTTCGGCACGCTGACGACGATCGGCTACGGCGCGAACTGGTCGCCGATCGACGCGATCCGGGTTCTGGTATCCGTGACCGACCAGGACGACGCGCCGACCGCGCAGCAGCTGGGCAATCCCGTCATCACGACGCCGAACCAGCGCGTGTTCGATTACGTCAACGGCACGACCGCGACCGTCACGACGACCAGCGGCGGCAACCCCGGGCTGATCGCGGACAGTCGCCATGTCATGAAGCTGAGCATGACGGTGAAGCCGTGGAAGGCGAAGGACGTCACCTTCACCGCGGACTACAATGCGACGCATACCGACAACGCGATCGCGTCCTTCCCCGCCGCGACCGCCGCGATCGCGGCGGCGTTCCCCGATCGCTTCACGCGGGGGACGGACGGCACGTTGCTGCGGATCGACACCCGATCGATCAACTTCGCACGCACCGAAAGCTCGCAGCTGCGCACCGGTGTCAATTGGTCGATCGCGCTGAAATCGAAGATCCAGAAGGAGTTCGAGGCGTTCCGCAACGGCACCGGGCCCAATCCGTTCGCGGGTCTGACCCTTCCTGGTGCACCACCGGGCGGCGGGGCGCCCGGCGGGGGCCGGCCCGGTGGTGACGTTCTACACCCGCGATTACGCCCATGTGGACCAC
>CAXTVB010000235.1:0-4577 GCA_964247555.1 uncultured Sphingomonas sp.
GGGGGGGGACACACCCGCGGCGGGGGCGCGGGGGCAGGCGCTGGGCGCTCGCTTGGGGCCCGCCCCCTCCACCACGCGCTGCGCGCGCGGTCCCCCTCCCCGCGAGCGGGGAGGATTTGGGGATATTCCACGACCGGCGGACTCCACCACCCCGGCGGAGGCCCGGGGTCCAGTCGCGAGATGCTTTCGAGGGTGCGACCCGCCATCGAGGGGACATGCAACTGGGCCCCGGCCTTCGCCGGGTTGGCGACGCCGTTGGACCGGTCCGACGAGCGCCGCTCGTTGGCCCTTGCGCCGCCCGGGTTCCGCTCGCAAACTCCTGCGCAAGGGGAAGCAACATGACTCTGCGAACACGTGTGCCGACATGGTTCACCATCGTCGCGCTCATCCTGCTTCTGTGGGGCCTGCTCGGCTGCTATTCCTGCCTCCAACAGATCCGGCTGGGTGCAGAAGCGATGGGCCCCGCAAGCTCCTACGACCGCGCGCTATATGCGTCGCTGCCAGCTTGGTACACGCCATGCTTCGTCGTCGCGGTGCTGAGCGGGACGCTGGGCGCTGCGGCGCTGCTGGCCCGGTCGCGCGTCGCGGTGCCGCTGGCGGTCGCGGCGCTTATCACGGTCGTCATCATGTTCGGCTATATGTTCCTCGCCACCGACCTCATCGCGCACAAGGGCGTAGCGGTGGCGACGGGGTTCCCCGCGGTGATCTGCGCGATCGCCCTCCTGCAACTCTGGCTCACGCGAACGGCGCGCGTCCGCGGCTGGATCGGATGACGGCCGCGCGCTAAGGCCCGTCGATGTCCACCACCTACACCATCGACACCGGCACCAGCCGCGCCAACCCGACGCCGGCGCCGATGAAGCGACTGACGATCCCCGCGATCCGCCGCGCGAAGGGCAAGACGCCGCTCGTCATGCTGACCGCTTATACCGTCCGCACCGCGCAGCTGCTCGATCCGCATTGCGACCTGCTGCTGGTCGGCGACAGCCTGGGGCAGGTGGTCTACGGCCTGCCGTCCACCGTGCCGGTCACGCTGGACATGATGGCGGCGCACGGCGCGGCGGTGGTGCGCGGGAGCTATCATGCGGTCGTGGTCATCGACATGCCGTTCGGCAGCTACGAGGCATCGCCCGAGCGGGCGTTCGAAAGCGCGGCCTGGCTGCTGAAACAGACCGGTGCCGCGGCGGTGAAGCTGGAAGGCGGGACGGCGATGGGTCCGACCGTCAAGTTTCTGAGCGAACGCGGCATTCCGGTCATGGGCCATGTCGGCCTGACCCCGCAGGCGGTCAATGCGCTCGGCGGCTACGGCGCGCGAGGCCGGACGCCGGAGGAGGCCGCGAAGATCGTCGCCGATGGCCGCGCGGTCGCCGAGGCGGGCGCGTTCGCCCTGGTCGTCGAGGGCGTGGTCGAGCCGATCGCGATCGAACTGACAAAGGCGGTGGCATGCCCGACGATCGGCATCGGCGCGTCGGCCGAATGCGACGGGCAGGTGCTGGTCGCCGAGGACATGCTGGGCCTGTTCGAACGCACGCCGCGCTTCGTGAAGCGGTTCGACGACCTGGCGGGACGGATTTCCGCGGCGGTGGAGACCTATGCCGCCGACGTCCGATCGCGCGCCTTTCCGGGCGCAGACCAGGTCTACGCGCCCAGAGATTGACGCGCTTCCGTTTCTGCGTCGCCGCCGCTAAGGTCCGCGCCACATTCCCATCCACCAGTCCGGAGCCATCCTTGGCCATCACGCCCCATTCCGACGAAGCCTTCCTGCGCGAGGTCGACGAGGAACTGCGCCGCGACCAGCTCGCCGGCTTCTGGACGCGCTGGGGCCGCTGGGTTGTCGCAGGCGTCGCGGCCGCGCTCGTGGTGTTCGGCGGCGTGCTGTACTGGCAGCACCATCAGGAGGTCGCCGCGGGGGTTGATGGCGAGAAGCTGCAGGAGGCGTATGATTCGCTGGGTGCGGGCAAATACCCCGACGCGCAGGCGAAACTCGCGCCGATCGCGCAGTCCAGCCGCGCCGGCTACCGCGCGCTCGCGATCTTCAGCCAGGCGGATATCGCGCTCCAGAAGAACGACCTGAAGACCGCTGCCACGCTCTTCGCCTCGGTCGCGAACGATACCGCGCAACCCGACGCGTTCCGCAACCTAGCGCTCGTCCGCCAGACATCGGCCGAATATGACGCGTTGAAACCGCAGGTCGTGATCGACCGGCTGCGTCCGCTGGCGGTTCCCGGCAATGCCTGGTTCGGCAGCGCGGGCGAGATGATGGCGATCGCCGAGCTTCGCACCGGTCGCAAGGATCTGGCGGGCGCGTTGTTCGGCCAGATCGCGCGCGACGACGGTGTTCCGCAATCCATCCGTCAACGCGCGGTTCAGATGGCGGGAGTACTCGGTGTCGACGCCTCGTCGGCGATGATGACGCCCAACCTCAATCAGGACGTGAAAGCGCAATGACCACCCAGTTTCGTGGCAAGACCCGGGCGTCGATCGCGCTCGCCGCGCTGATCGGCTTGAGCGCCTGCGGCGTGTTTAAGGGCCATGTGAAGCGGACCCCGACCGTCGGCAACCGGATCCCGATCCTGGTGTCGGAAAACGGGATCGAGACCGACAAGACGATCGCGAGCGGCGCCGTCCTGCTGCCCGCGCCCACGGTCAACGACAGCTGGACGCAATCGGGCGGCAACGCGTCGAAGTCGATGGGGCACCTGACGCTGGCTGCGAAGCCGGTGCAGCTGTGGCAGGCGTCGATCAACGGCGGATCGTCGCGTCAACCGCTCGGCTCGCCGCCGGTGATCGCCGACAACAAGCTGTTCGCGGTCGACGTCGATTCGGTGGTGCACGCCTTTGCCGCGGATACCGGTGCGGTGCTGTGGTCCACCACCCTGGCAGAAAAGAGCCGCAACAGCGCGGCGCGCTTCGGCGGCGGTGTCAGCTACGACGACGGTCAGGTGTTCGCGACGGACGGTCTGGGCGATGTCGTCGCGATGGCGGCGGCGACGGGCAAGGTCGCGTGGCGCGCGAAGCCCGGCGGGCCGCTGCGTGGTGCGCCGACGATCGCCAACGGCGTGCTGTACGTGCTGACGCAGGACAACCAGATCTTCGCGATCGGCGAGGCGGACGGGAAGGTCCAGTGGACCGGATCCGGCACGCTGGAATCGCAGGGCGTGTTCGGCGTCGCGGCGCCTGCCGCGAGCCAAGGTTCGGTCGTCGCCGGTTTCTCCAGCGGCGAGCTGAACGCCTATCGCTACGAAAACGGCCGCATGTTGTGGCAGGACGCGCTGTCGCGCACCTCGATCAGCACGTCGGTCTCGAGCTTGGCCGATGTCGATGCCGATCCGGTGATCGACAACGGCAAGGTGTACGCGGTCGGGCAGGGCGGTCGCATGGTCGCGCTGGAACTTGCGACCGGGCAGCGGCTGTGGGAGCAGAACCTGGCCGGCATCTCGACGCCATGGGTGGCGGGCGACTGGCTGTTCGTCGTCACCGACGATGCGCGGCTGATCTGCATCGCGCGCGCGACCGGCAAGGCGCGCTGGATCGCGCAGCTGCCGCGCTATCGCAAGCAGAAGAACAAGTCGGGGCCGATCAACTGGTACGGGCCGATCCTGGCGGGCAACCGGCTGGTGCTGACGAATTCGGAGGGGCAGATCACGTTCGTTCTGCCGGGCGACGGGACGATCGCCGACACGATCGAGGCGAAGGACCCGTTCAGCCTGCCGGCGGTGGTGTCGAACCAGATCCTGTACGTGCTGGACCAGCGCGGGCGGATCAGCGCGTACCGGTAAAGGTTTGAAGGGTAGCGCGAGCCCCCATCGCTCCCCCTCCCGCAAGCGGGAGGGGAGTGAGAAGGGTGACGCCAGCCTCGCACTCCGCTACGGCCCCCCGAATGGCAAAAATTCCCGTCGTCGCGATCGTCGGCCGTCCGAACGTCGGCAAGTCGACGCTGTTCAACCGTCTCGTCGGCAAGAAGCTCGCGCTGGTCGACGATCGTCCCGGCGTCACGCGCGACCGGCGCGAGGGCGATGCGTCGCTGATCGGACTCGATTTCCGCATCATCGACACCGCCGGCTACGAGGACCACGACGCGCAGACGCTGCCCGGGCGGATGCGCCAGCAGACCGAAGCGGCAGTGGCGCAGGCGGACGTCGCCTTGTTCCTGATCGATTCGCGCGCCGGCATCGTGCCCTTGGACGAGGAGATCGCGCGGTGGCTGCGCGCATCGAGCACGCCGGTGGTGATCGCCGCGAACAAGGCGGAAGGGCGCGCGGGCGAGCAGGGCATCATCGAGGCGCTGGCGCTCGGCTTCGGCGATCCCGTCCAGCTGTCGGCGGAGCATGGCGAGGGCATGGGCGACCTGTTCGACGCGCTGCTGCCGCTGCTGGAACCCGAGGGCTTCGACGACGCGGTCGCGGAGGAAGAGTCCGACGACGACTGGCGTCCCGACGCGCCGCTGAAGCTGGCGATCGTCGGCCGGCCGAATGCGGGCAAGTCGACGCTGGTCAACAAGATGCTGGGCGAGGACCGGATGAGCACCGGGCCGGAAGCCGGGATCAGGCGCGATTCGATCGCGGGCGATTGGACGT
>CAXTVB010000236.1:0-4526 GCA_964247555.1 uncultured Sphingomonas sp.
ATCCTGGCGGACCCGGCCTTCACCCGGCGCAATACCAAGGACAATACGCCGTCGGTCCTGAACGTCGAGATGGTGCCCGGCAACACCGTTTCGATCGACGTCGCCGCGAAGGGCGGCGGGTCGGAAAACAAGTCCAAGTTCAAGATGATGAACCCCAGCGATTCGATCGTCGACTGGGTGCTGGAGATGCTGCCGCAGATGGGCGCGGGCTGGTGCCCGCCGGGCATGCTCGGGATCGGCATCGGCGGGACCGCGGAGAAGTCCATGCTGCTCGCCAAGCAGTCGCTGATGGGCCAGATCGACATGGCGCAACTGAAGGCGCGCGGCCCGGCGAACGACATCGAACGCTTGCGGATCGAGATCTACGACAAGGTGAACGCGCTCGGCATCGGTGCGCAGGGGCTGGGCGGGCTGTCGACGATCCTGGACGTGAAGATCCTCGACTGGCCGACGCATGCCGCGTCGAAGCCGGTCGCGATGATCCCCAATTGCGCCGCGACCCGCCATGCGCATTTCACGCTCGACGGGTCGGGGCCGGTATATCTCGAGCCGCCGAAGCTGGACGAGTGGCCCGACGTCCACTGGACGCCCGACAAGGCCGCGATCCGCGTCGACCTGGACATGCTGACGCCCGAGATCGTGCGCGGGTGGAAACAGGGCGACCGGCTGCTGCTGAACGGCAAGATGCTGACGGGCCGCGACGCCGCGCACAAGCGGATCAAGGACATGCTGGACGCGGGCGAGCCGCTCCCCGTCGATTTCCGCGGGCGCGTGATCTATTATGTCGGCCCGGTCGACCCCGTCGGCGAGGAGGTCGTCGGCCCCGCCGGCCCCACCACCGCGACACGGATGGACAAGTTCACCCGCATGATGCTGGACCAGGGCCTGCTCGCGATGGTCGGCAAGGCGGAGCGCGGGCCCGACGCGACCAAGGCGATCGCGGAGGCCCGGTCCGCCTATCTGATGGCGGTCGGCGGTGCGGCGTATCTGGTCGCCCGTGCGATCAGGGGATCGAAGGTCGTGGGCTTCGCGGACCTGGGGATGGAGGCGATCTACGAATTCGAGGTCGCCGATTTCCCGGTGACGGTGGCGGTGGATAGCGAGGGCGCCAACGTCCACCAGCTCGCGCCCTTGGTCTGGCGGGAGAAGATCGCGCGGGAGGGGTTGCTGGCGGGGGTGTAAGCCTTGGCCCCTAGTCGATTGTCGATACAGATGTTGACACATTCCTCGGCCATATTATTGGTGGTCCGAGGAGGTTGCCATGCGTGTGCACGTGAAGAAATGGGGCAACAGCGCCTCCGTCCGCATCCCCGCATCGATCATGGCCGCCGCGACGCTGCACATCGATCAGGAAGTGGATGTCCGTGAGGAAGAGGGACGCATCGTGATCGAAGCCGTGCGCGCGCCGGCTTACGAACTCGATGCGCTGCTCGATCGGATGACCGCCGACACCTTTCCCGACGGCGTCGACTTCGGGTCGCCCGTCGGTGAAGAGGTCTGGTAGTGGCCGGCTATGTCCCCGATGTCGGCGACATCGTGTGGCTGGAATTCGATCCGCAAGCCGGGCACGAGCAGGCGGGGCGTCGCCCTGCTCTGGTGCTGTCGCCGGCGCGCTACAACGGATTACGGGGCATGATGATATGCTGCCCGATGACGTCGCGGATCAAGAACTACGCGTTCGAGGTGGTGGTCGGCACCGATCCGCCGAGCGTCGTGCTGGTGGATCAGGTCAAGAGCCTGGACTGGCGGGCGCGGCGGGCGACGAAGAAGGCGGTAGTGCCCGACGCGATCGTCGCCGATGTGAAGGCGAAGCTGAAGGCGTTGCTTGGGTTCTAGGTCGTGGTGGCCATCGCTGCCATACCCGTCACCCCGGGCTTGACCCGGGGTCCCGCTCCTTCGGACGGTGGAAAGAAGCGGGGCCCCGGCTCAAGGCCGGGGTGACGGCCGTGCTGATCGATCCGAGACCAAATATGATCACCCCCGCGTCACCCAGTCATCCCCGATCGCCTGCAGCACGTCCAGCGGCACCCGGCCGCTCCCCAGCACCGCGTCGTGATACGCCTTCAAATCGAACCCCGCGCCCATCTTCGCCTTCGCCTTCTCGCGGATGCCGACGAACACCGAATGCCCCAGCTTGTAGCTCGCCGCTTGCCCCGGATTCACGCAGTACCGCTCCACCTCGCGCGCGGCGAAGCCCTGGGTCTCGCCTTCCTGCTCCATGAAGCGCCGAATGCCCTGTTCGCGGGTCCAGCGCAGATGGTGGATGCCGGTATCGACGACGCAGCGGTTCGCGCGGAACAGCATGAATTTGAGGTAGCCCAGCCGCCCGAGCGGATCGTCGTCGTACAGGCCGATCTCGTCCGCCAACTGCTCGGCGTACAGCGCCCAGCCCTCCGCATAGCCCGAAAAGCCCGACAGCTTGCGGATCAGCGGCAGCCGCGTGTTCGACAAGGCCAGCCCGCCTTCGAGCTGGTGCCCCGGCAGGCCTTCGTGGAAGACCGTCGTCGCCAGGCAGAATTTGGGCCAGTCGCCCGCGTCCTTCAGGTTGAAATAGACGAGGCCGGGCCGCGATCCGTCGATCGCGGGGGACTGGCTGAACGCCGCCGCCGCGCCCGCTTCGGTCTGTGCGGGGACCCGGCGGACCTCGAAGCTGTAGGGCGGAACGCGGTTGAAGACCGTGGGCAAGCGCCCACGGATCGCATCGAGACGGCCATTGGCATAGGCGATCGCCTGCACCTTGCCGGCATCGGTGTTGGGATAGACCTGCCCCGGATCCTTGTAGAGCGCGGCCATCCGTTCGCCGACGGTTCCCTTGGAATAGCCCTGTTTCTTCAGTTCGCTATCGAGCCGCGCGGTCAGCATCGCCGCCTGGTCGAGCCCGAATTTATGGACCTCGTCGGGGCTCATGCTGGACGTCGTCGTCGCCTTCAGCGCGACGGGGTAGAAGGCTTCGCCCTGCGGCAATTTCCACACGCCGGCGTCGTGCGTGGCCTTGGCGCGCAATTCCTTCGCATAGGCCGATTGGCGCTGGAGCGCGGGCAGCACGCTGCCGGTATAGATCCGCGCGGCATCCGCGGCGTAGCGTGTCCCCAGCCCCTTCGCCGCGGCGCGCCGGGCAAGCGATTTGACCACCAGCGCATCGGACGCGGACGTCGCGGTCTTGCCCATCTGTTCCAGCGTCAGGTCGAGAATGAAGTTGGGCGGAATCACCCCCAACCCCGCGTCATGCCGCATCCGGTCGGTGTTCGCGTCGAGCTGCGCGGGCCAGGCGGCGAGGCGCGACAGATACGCATCGGCGTCCGCTACGGTATCGACGCGGTGCTTGGTGTCGAGGAAATCGGGGATCGACTGGTACGACCCCGACAGCTGCGACACGACATAGGGGCTCGGCCCGTAGGACGAGCCGCCGAAATCGAACGCCGCCACCGCCGCCGCCGAACGCCGGGTATAGAGCACGCAGTCGAGGTCGATCCGCTCCGCCGCCGACAGCACGGTACGGTCGACCGCCTCCAGCTGCTTCAGCTGGGCGCGGCTTTCCGCGCGGTTGGCGGCGATCCCCGCGGCGGACTGGTCCGACAGCTTGCCGCGCAGATCCGCGTTCGCGTCCTTGTCGAGCCCGGCATTGGTCGCGAATTCGGGGCTGCGGCGAAGCTCCGCCTGGATGAAGCCGTCGAACATCGCGTTCAACGGCGTCTTCGCTTCGGCCGCGAAAGCGAAGCGCGGCAGCAGCGCGGCCGAGCCGGTCGCCGCGGACCCCAGCAGGAACGCGCGGCGCCGGATCGGACCCCCGCTCATTTCGCAACCGGCAGCGTGATGTAGCTTTCGTCGGGGCCGGCGACCGTCACCTTCTGCGTCGCCGCGACATAATCGGTCGGCTTCGCGAAGAAGATGTTGGGCACGAAGGTCTGCGGGTTGCGATCGTACAAGGGGAACCAGCTCGACTGGACCTGCACCATGATGCGGTGGCCGGGGCGGAAGACGTGGTTGGTCATCGGCAGCGCGAAGTCGTATTTCAGCGGCACGTTCGCGGCGATCGGCTTGGCGACGCTCAGATCCTCGCGGTACCGCCCGCGGAAGATGTCCATCGCGACGCCGAGTTCGTAGCCGGCCATCGCCTTGTCGCCCGAAAGCCCTTCCGGATACACGTCGATCAGCTTCACCACCCAGTCGCTGTCGGTGCCGCTGGTGGACGCGGTCAGGTGCACCTCCGGCGCGCCGGCGATCGCGACCGGGGCGGTCAGCACATCGGTTTCGAACGTCACGACATCGGGACGCCCGGACACGCCGCGCTGATCGTCGACCAGCCATTGCCGCCAGGTCGATCCCGCGGCGTAGGTCGGCTTGGTGGGACGTACGCGGAACGCGACGGGGGCGGCGGGGTCCGAGACATAGTCGCGCGTCTGTGCCGGGCCGGTCGCCGCATCGAAGCCCAGGCCGCCGCCGGGTTTCAGGTACAGCGGCACGCCACCGCCAACCGTGGTCGGCCATGTCTGCAGCTTCTGCCACTGGTTGGTTCCCGACTGGAA
>CAXTVB010000237.1:0-4518 GCA_964247555.1 uncultured Sphingomonas sp.
GGAACACGCCGTTCGACGGACTGCCGGTCGAGGGGCGGGTGCTGCGGTTGTGGAAGGGGGGACGGGAGGTTCGGTGATTGTTCAGTGGATGACTGGAATTGGTGGAACGTGGGACATCGCTGTAATTAGCCCTCTCCCGCCTTCGCGGGAGAGGGTTGGGTGAGGGTCTTCCTTCTTCCTGCCTTATACCGTTACTTTATCCGACGTACCCGGTCCGTCGCCAGATCAGCCGTCATGCCGCCCGTCTGAGACGCGAACGGACAGATGTCGAACAGATCATCTGGCTGGCCGTGCGCAATCGCCGTCTCGCCGGCTTCAAATTTCGCGAGCAGCATACGATCGGCAGCCGGTACGTCGCCGATTTCGTCTGCATCGAGGCTCGGTTGGTCGTCGAACTGGATGGCAGCCAGCATAGCGCCGACGCCGATGCGGCGCGCACTGTTTTCCTGGAAGGCCAAGGCTATCGCGTGCTCCGATTTTGGAACAGCGAGATGATCGAGAATCGCGATGGCGTTCTGGAGACTATCCTCGCCGTACTGCTCGAACGGACCGCGCCCTAGAAGAAGACCCTCACCCAACCCTCTCCCGCGAAAGCGGGAGAGGGCTAAGAGGGGCGTTCGCAAATTGGCGAAACCGGACATTCCCTTGATGACCTCAAACTACCAGCTGTGCGATGTCAGCATGGTTTAGGCAGATCGCACCCGATCCTCCCCCGCAAGGGGGAGGTGGCAGGCGTAGCCTGACGGAGGGGGCGGTAAGCTACTCGTTCGTTTTGGCCCACCTCCCCTCCGTCGCCTTCGGCGCCACCTCCCCCTGGCGGGGGAGGATTAGTGGCAGCGGAATCCGAGCGGCGATCGACATTCCCCCCTGTCCTACAAACCGCCCGCCATGCCATGTCCACGCGATGCCAACCCGCGCCGACCATCCAACAGCGATCGCCACTAAGAACCGCGCAAGTCCTTCTTTTCACACGATGTGGAAAGGCGAATGGCACACCTCCACTTCCTCCACTTCCGCGCCGATTTCGACGGGTGGGATCGAGCGATCGGGTGGCCGTCCTTTTACAGCCACCCTCTCTCGTCACCCCGGACTTGATCCGGGGCCCCGCTTCTTCGGTGGACAGGAAGAAGCGGGGCCCCGGCTCAAGGCCGGGGTGACGGACGTTGCGGGGCCGACACGTCCGTCCGAACTATTGTCAGATCCCGCCTTCGACCACGCTGCGGCCCCCGGCCTCCAGCCCCGCCGCCAACGCGCCGACACACGCCGCCGCCAACCCGGCATCCGGACTGCGCACCACGAAATTCGCCCCGACCTTCCCGTCGCGGAAGAACGGATAGCTGCCGATCGCCACCTCGCCCCGATCGCGGAAATCCTTCTCGGTCGACCGCAGCAGGTCCGCGACCTCGCTTTCCGCGACCCAGCAGCCGATCGTCTCCGACACCACCGGGCGCCCGCCTTCCAGCGTGCCGGTCAGCGCATCCAGCATGCCCGCGGTGATGTGCGGCACCCCCGCCATGATGAACACGTTGCCGATCCGGATCCCCGGTGCGCCAGACAGGCGGTTCTCGATCAGGTCCGCGCCCTCGGGCACCCGCGCCATGCGGGCCCGCGTCTCGCTCAGCCCACCGCGCGTCTCGTAATAGCGCGTCAGCGTCTCCATCGCCTTCGGGTGATGAACGACACCGACGCCCAGCGCTTCGGCGATCGCATCGACGGTGATGTCGTCGTGCGTCGGCCCGATCCCGCCGGTCGTGAACAGGTAATCGTTGCGCGCCCTCAGCGTGTTCACCGCCTCGACGATCGCCTCGGTCCGGTCCGGCACCACGCGCACCTCGGCCAGGCGAATGCCCTGCACGCCAAGCCAGGTCGCCACCTGCGCGATGTTCTTGTCCTGCGTGCGGCCCGACAGGATTTCGTCGCCGATGACGGCGAGGGCGGCGGTCCAGATACGCTCGTTCTGCATGACGCCGCCCTACGCTCGCAAAGCCGTCCGCGCCACGCTATATCGCTGCGAATGACAGACTATGTAACCGCCCTCGTCGACGCGCACGACACCCGCACCGGCGCGATCAAGCTCCACGGACGTGCCGCGTTCGACGGCATGCACAAGGCGGGCCGCCTCGCCGCCGAGACGCTCGACATGCTCGTGCCGCACATGGTGCCGGGCGTGACGACGGGCGAGATCGACCGGTTGATCTACGATTTCGTGGGCTCGAAGGGCGGCGTGCCCGCGACGCTCGGCTACCGGGGCTACACGCATTCCAGCTGCATCTCGGTCAATCACGTCGTCTGCCACGGCATTCCGTCCGAGCGCACGCTGAAGGCGGGGGAGATCGTCAATGTCGACGTGACGCCGATCCTGGACGGCTGGCACGGCGATTCGAGCCGGATGTTCCTGATCGGCGAGGTACCGCTCAAGGCCCGCCGCCTGGTCGAGGTGACGTATGAATGCCTGATGCTGGGCATCGAGCAGGCGCGGCCCGGCAATCACATGGGCGACGTCGCGAACGCGATCCAGCGGCATGCGGAGAAGCACCGCTACGGCGTGGTCCGCGATTTCTGCGGCCACGGCCTGGGACGGCTGTTCCACGACGCGCCCGAGGTCGTCCATGTCGGCAAGCCCGGCACGGGGCCGGAATTGCGGCCCGGCATGATCTTCACGATCGAACCGATGATCAACATCGGCCGCCCCGACGTGAAGATGCTCGACGACGGCTGGACCGCGGTGACCCGCGACCGATCGCTGTCCGCGCAGTTCGAACATTCGATCGGGATCACGGAGGACGGGTGCGAGATCTTCACCCTGTCGCCGGCGGGGTACACGCAGCCGCCTTACGTGTAGCCCCCAACGTCATGCCGGACTTGATCCGGCATCCATCGCGCCGCGCATTCTCAGGCTGTTTGGCTTGCGGCACGATGGACCTTGGATCAAGTCCGGGGCGACGGAGGAAGTGGGGCTTCCCTTCGCCTTCCGCTTGCGGCACGATACGCCGCGACGAGCCCCCGACAAGCGGGGCCGCGGGAGAGTGTGATGCGGGCGACCTGGGTCTGGCTGGCGGTCTTTCTGGCGGGGTGCAGCGGCGTCAACGTGGTGGGCAACGATCAGGCGAGCAGCAACGCGAGCGCCCCAGCCCCGGCCGGCTCCACCGGGGTCGCCAAGGTCGACGCCGCCTATCTGACCAGCGGCGGCAACGGCAGCGACTGGGCGGCGACGGGCTACAACTACCAGGAACAGCGATTCAGCCCGCTTTCGCAGATCAACGCGTCGAATGTCGGCAAGCTGGGCCTCGCCTGGTCCGCCGACCTGCCCGACGCCCGCGGCATGGAAGCGACGCCGATCGTGATCGACGGCAAGCTGTTCGTGACCGGCCCCTGGTCGAAGGTCTTCGCCTTCGATGTCCTGACCGGCAAGCCGCTGTGGACCTACGATCCGCAGGTCGACAAGGCGAAGGGCGTGCAGGCCTGCTGCGACGTCGTGAACCGCGGGGTCGCGGCGTGGAAGGGGCGGCTGTATCTGGGCACGCTCGACGGCCGCCTGATCGCGCTCGACGCCGCCACCGGCAAGCCCGACTGGAGCGTGCAGACGACGGACAATACCAAGCCCTACACCATCACCGGCGCGCCCCGCGTCGTGAAGGACATGGTACTGATCGGCAATGGCGGCGCGGAGTTCGGGGTGCGCGGCTATGTCACCGCCTATGATGCGTCGACGGGCGCCAAGAAATGGCGTTTCTACACCGTTCCCAATCCCACCGGCGCGGTGGATGGCGAACCGTCGGATGCGGTGCTGAAGGCGAAGGCGGGATCGACCTGGTCCGCGGGCGGGCAGTGGAAACAGTCGGGCGGCGGCGGCACGGTATGGGACGCGATCGTCTACGACGCCGAACTCGACCAGCTCTATATCGGCGTCGGCAACGGCAATCCATGGAACCACGGCCTGCGCAGCCAGGGCAAGGGCGACAATCTGTTCCTGTCCTCCGTCGTCGCGCTGAAGCCCGAAACGGGCGAATATCTGTGGCATTACCAGGAGACGCCCGCCGAAAGCTGGGACTTCACCGCGACGCAGCCGATCATCCTCGCCACGCTGCCGATCGCGGGCAAGCCGACCAAGGTGCTGATGCAGGCGCCCAAGAACGGCTTCTTCTTCGTCGTCGACCGCACCAACGGCCATCCGATCGCCGCGGACAAGTTCGTCAACACGGTCAACTGGGCGGACCGCTACGGCGCGGACGGTCGCCCGGTCGAGACGGCGGCGGCGCGCTATTACCGGACGCAGAAGCCCTTTGTCGGCATCCCCTCGGCGCTGGCGGCGCATAACTGGCAGCCGATGAGCTTCTCGCCGAAGACGGGGCTGGTCTACATCCCGGCGCAGGAGGTCGGGCTCGCCTATATCCCGCCCGCGCGGCCGCAGGATTCGGTGCGCCAGCCGATCGGTTTCAACACGGGGCTCGATTTCGGCGACGGGATGCTGCCGCATGATCCCAAGGCGATCGCCGGCGCGACGAATGCCACTATCGG
>CAXTVB010000238.1:0-4503 GCA_964247555.1 uncultured Sphingomonas sp.
TTTATGGCAAACGACAGCCTTTCCCGCCGAAGCGCCGTCGGCGGCGCGGCGGCGGCGGCAGGCGTCGGTCTGACCGCCGGCAGCAGCGCGATGGCCGCCGGTCAGGCGACGAGCGCGGACGGCCCGCCGGCGAGCGGGCCGATGCAGGACCCCACCACCAAATACGTCAAGCCCCCCTTCCAGCGCCAGTCGCAGCCCTTTCCCGGTCTGGCGGGCAAGATGAACCCGCGCCCGGACCACGGCGAGACCAGCTACAAGGGATCGGGCCGGCTGCTCGGCCGCAAGGCGCTCATCACCGGCGGCGATTCCGGCATGGGCCGCGCGGCCGCGATCGCCTTCGCGCGCGAAGGCGCGGACGTCGCGATCGCCTATCTCCCCGCCGAGGAAGCCGATGCGCGCGAGGTCGTCGCGCTGATCCGCGCCGCCGGCCGCAAGGCGGTGACGCTGCCCGGCGACAACCGCGACGTCCAGCATTGCCGCCGCATGGTGCAGAGCGCGGTCGACCAACTCGGCGGGCTCGACATCCTGGTCAACAACGCCAGCCGCCAGCAGCAGCGCCAGTCGCTGCTCGACATCAGCGACGAGGATTTCGACGCGACGATCAAGACCAACCTGTACGGCATGTTCTGGATCACCAAGGCGGCGCTGCCGCATCTGAAGCCGGGCAGCGCGATCATCCAGACCACGTCCGAACAGGCCTACGACCCGTCCAAGGACCTGGTCGACTACGCGATGACCAAGGCCGCGATGATGAACTTCACCAAGTCGCTGGGCAAGCAGCTCGCCCCAAAGGGCATCCGCGTCAACGGCGTCGCGCCGGGCCCGATCTGGACCCCGCTCCAGGTCGCGGGCGGCGCGACGATGGAGAAGCTGGAACAGTTCGGCGGCCAGACCCCGCTCGGTCGCCCGGGCCAGCCTGCGGAGCTGGCGTCGATCTATGTCCAGCTGGCGGCGTCGGATGCCAGCTATGCGGTCGGGCAGGTGTACGGCGCGGCAGGCGGATCGGGGCAGCCGTAAGGGCCGCCCTTTCCACCCTACTTCGTCACCCCGGCCTTGCGCCGGGGTCCATCGTGCCGCGAAACCAGATGCGTGAGTATGCGCGGGACGATCGATGCCGGATCAAGTCCGGCATGACGGACAGGGGTTCGTTGCTCCCTCCCATGTCATCCCGGCTTCGTGCCGGGATCCAGAGCTCAGCAACACCACGCCGCGACTTGCTCGTGTCCCTGGATGCCGGAACGCGCCCGGCATGACGAAGGGCTTGCCCCCATCTTGACACCCACCCCCGATCCGCTACCTACACTAATGTCAGTAAGGAGCGCGACTCGATGGCCAAGCTACCCCCGTTTCCCGGCACCACCGGCCGCCGCGACTGGCGCCAGGCCTTCGACGCCATCCGCAAGCTGATGGCGAACGGCGACGACACCACGCAGGTGTTCCGCATCATGCGCGCGTTGAACGTCGGCAATGCACCGATGAACTACGCCCGGCTGCTGGCGACCGACGAGGGCGGCCGCATCGCCTATGACCGCGTCGAACTGGCCGAACGCTTCTCCGACCCCGCCTTCGTCGCCAGCTTCGCGCCCGGCACCGTCGGCGCGGCGTATCGCGATTTCCTCGAATCCACCGGCTACACCGCCGCGGGCCTGGTCGAGGTCAGCAAGCTCGAACCGTCTGCGGACGAGATCGCGCACCCCTATGCCTGGTTCGGCCGCCGCGTGCGCGACACGCACGACATCTGGCACGTCCTGACCGGCTACAAGGCGGACGAGAGCATGGGCGAGGCGTCGCTCGTCGCGTTCAGCTACGCGCAGGTCGGCGGGCTCGGCTGGGCCTTCATCGGCGCCGCCGCCGCGCTGAAGAGCATCCGCGTGACCGGCAGCCGGCTGTTCGCGCGCGCGGTCTGGGAAGGCTATCGCCATGGCCGCCGCGCGAAATGGATTTCGGGCGAGGATTATCTGAAGCTGCTCCACGAGCCCGTCGGCGCGGTCCGGGCGCGGCTGAACATCGCCGACCCGGTGATCTACAAGCGCGCGCAGATCGAACTCGGCGCGGAGCTGGCGTCGTATCTCAGCACGCAGAAGGCGACGCTGCCCGACGCCGAGGTGCGGCTCGCGGCGTAGTCCCGCTTTCGTAAGCGCGGTTCTCCTGCGAAAGCAGAAGCCCAGGGCCAAGAGCGGTGTCCCCCTGTAACCCTGGGCTCCTGCGTTCGCAGGATAACGGGCGACGAGACCACCTAAAACCCAAACACCCCCGTCACCCCGGCCTCGCGCCGGGGTCCATCGTGCCGCGACGCCACGAACGTCAGGTCGCGCGGCACGATGGATGCCGGGACGAGCCCGGCATGACGGAAAGGGTGCGGCGGGCGGATCGACGTCCGCCCCCCTAGATCAATGCGTGTGCTTCACCGTCGTGCGGACATCGCCATTCGAACTCCGCGTCGTCTCGCGCACCGTCTGGCGGGTCACCGTCTTGTGACCGACCTTCACCCCCAGGATCCGCTTGGCCCGGCGCGTCTTGTGCTTGTGGGTAGTGACGACCTTCGTCGTTCGCGTGGCGACGCCGTCATGCACGCTGGTGTCGTGCGTGACCTTGGTACGATTGGTCGTCTGCGCGTCGGCGCCGGCGGTCGCGATCAGGGCGAGGGCGGCGAATGGCAGGGTGGCGAATGCGAGCTTCATAGGGATTTCCTTCGGAAGAACTGGTCCGGCTGTAACGGCATGGTGCGCGTACCGTTCCACCAGGGTTCAACGGGCGTAAGCGACGATGCCATCACCGTTGCCCCGATTGCGGCGCGGGATGCCAATCCGCAGGCACGCCCTGCCAAAGGATCCACGGCAAGAGATAGCTGACATATTCCTCTTCGCTTACCTTCCCGTCGCGATCGGTATCGAGCTTGGCCATCCACTTGCGTTCGGCGGCGGGATCGGGCGATCCGATGGGAGGAGCGGGCGGCAAACTCGTATCACGCGACCGATCGCGCGGCTCCATCGCGGATGCCTCGCCTGGATCCAGATATCCCGATCCATCCTTGTCCTTGGCGGGGAAGCCCATTCTGATGAACGCGGCAGCTTCGTTCATGCCGACCTTTCGCGTCGCTATATCCTGCAAGTGTTCGACTTTTGGTGATGACGGCGGAGAAACCGGTGCCTGGGCATCCTGCGACGCCAGGGCGATGAGCCAGAACGCTATGAGCATGATTGATCCTTTGAACAGCGCGGATCGCGACCGCAGTCCGATCACCGGTGCCGCGCGGTGCTCGGCTTCCTCCAGACCGGGACCACGGGAAAGGTCCGGTGAATAGGGTACCGGAGGATCGTACCGTTCGACGCTCGCGAGGAGTCGCGCCGCGGCCACCGACGACGACACCCCCAATTTCGCGCGGGCCATCTTGAGTCTCTTTTCGACGGCATGGGGCGAAACGCCCAGATCGATTGCCATTTCCTTCGCCGTCTGTGGCAGAAGACGACGGCGCAGGCATTCCTTCTCGTTCGCGGTCAGACGGGCCAGCGCCGCTCGCATCTGCTCGTCCGATTGCATCTGGCTGCGCGCTCCGTTCAAGCCGCGTGGCTAGCGAAAAGGGCGGCGTCGACAAGTCCGAAGGTTTGTACCTTGATTCGACTGCACGCGAATGTGGCGGCGCGGACGGTGCGAGCACTTGCGCGGCCGTCCGTAGGCGACATTGCCGGATCGGACGGTCGTTCGCCATCATGCTTGGCGCATGCTCGTCGTCCCCCAAAATATTTCCGTTCCCCCCTCGTTCCCTTGCGTTTCCCGCACCCCGCCAAAGTCCACGCGTCGCGCCCCACCCCCTGCGACGAAGTGAATCACACCAGCGACGAACCGTTGGGTGACCACGCGATTTACCGTCTTGCGTCCCAACCCGCTTTGCCACAATCTGTTGCGGTTGAGTTCGGGGGCGGACCCAATTGCTGGTGGTTTCTTGCCGCGCCACTCCCCATATAGGGGGTGGCTGGAGGAACCGACTCCGGTGCCGATGGACACCTTTTGTTCTCGCATCGGCCGTCCCTGGTGATAGGATCGGGGTAAGCTCCTCGATTCGAACGGATAGAGAACGAGGGAGCGGTTCGATGGACCTGCAGGATGATCGGGAAGCGATGATGACGACCGAGACGATGGACCCCGTGACGACGGACGATAGCGTTGCCGCGCCGGTGGCGGCGAACAAGCGCGTGAATGCGCCCTATCCGCTCGAGGTCGATCACGGCCGCGATGCGCTGCTGACCGATTTCGGCAAGGAGACGCTGACCGACCGCTATCTGCTGCCGGGCGAAAGCTACCAGGACCTGTTCGTCCGCGTCGCCTCCGCGTATGCCGACGATGCGGCGCATGCACAGCGGCTCTATGATTACATCTCGCGGCTGTGGTTCATGCCAGCGACGCCGGTGCTGTCGAACGGCGGCACCGGGCGCGGCCTGCCGATCTCATGCTTCCTCAATTCGGTGCCAGACAGCCTCAACGGCATCGTCGAGACGTGGAACG
>CAXTVB010000239.1:0-4478 GCA_964247555.1 uncultured Sphingomonas sp.
CTGCCGCCTTGCCACATGACCTACCAATATCATGTGTCGGGCGGACGGCTGTCGGGGATGTTGTGGCAGCGATCCTGCGACCTGGGTCTCGGCTTCGCATTCAACGCCTTCTCCGCCGCGCTGCTGATCCGGATGCTGGCGCAGCAATGCGACCTGTTGCCCGGTGAATTGGTCTGGAGTGCGGGCGATGCCCATGTGTATCTGAACCACGAACATCTGGTCGCCGAACAGCTCGCGCGCACTCCGCGCGGCGAACCCCGGCTCAAGATCGGACGGCGGCCGGGCACCATGTTCGATTACGAAATCGGGGATTTCGCCGTCGAGGCCTATGATCCGCACCCCGCGATCGCCGCGCCCGTCGCGGTATAGGCGTCGCTGGCTTTCGCTATGATCCTGGTTAGCCACGGGAACTGCACGGTTTTTTGGCCGTTCCGTTTGCGATCAACAGGAGAAGCCAAATGCGTATCATGCTGACGATAGCGGCCGCCTCGATGATGGTGCCGACCATCGCCGTGGCGCAGACCGACATGTCCGGTTCGACGAGCATGTCGAGCAAGCCGATGAAATCGAGCAAGCCCAAGAAGCACAAGACGACGAACGGTGCGATGTCGAGCGGCACCACCGGTCAGACCAGCAACACCGAAAGCGGCCAGACGACCCCGCAATCGGCGCCGGGTGCCAGCACCGACGGGTCGATGCCGGACAAGAGTTCCAGCGCGCCGATCGCTACCTCGGGCACCACCCCGCCGCAGTAATGGCATACCGGCAGCCTTCACGGTCGCCCGGTGTTCCACGCCGCGCGGTTGGCGCGCCCGGCTGGCCTCGAACCAGCGACCTCAAGCTTAGAAGGCTCGTGCTCTATCCATCTGAGCTACGGGCGCGCTGCTGGCCGATTAGCGCGGATTGCGCGGGGACGGAACCGGCATCATAGTCGGGCGCATGGATCAGGGGGCAGAGCGGCGGATCGCCGCGCAGGACATCGCGAGCGGCCAGTTCCGCTATTATGATTTCGTCATGGCGGCGTTCGTCGCCATCCTGTTGCTGTCGAACGTCATCGGCGCGGGCAAGGTCGCGGTCGTGACCTTGCCGCTGATCGGGCCATGGCCGTTCGGCGCGGGCATCCTGTTCTTCCCGGTCAGCTACGTCATCGGCGACATCCTGACCGAGGTCTATGGCTATGCCCGTGCGCGGCGCGTGATCTGGGCGGGGTTTGCGGCGACGGTATTCATGGCGTTCATGGCGTGGGTCGTCGTCGCTTTGCCGCCGGCACCGTCCTGGACGAACCAGACGGCGTACGAGACCGTGTTCGGACAGGTGCCGCGGATCGTCTTCGCCAGCGTCTGCGCCTTTTGGGCGGGGGAGTTCGTCAATTCCTATGTCCTCGCCCGGATGAAGATCTGGACGGAAGGACGGTATCTGTGGACGCGCACCATCGGCTCCACGGTGTTCGGCCAGGCGGTGGACAGCGCGATCTTCTACCCGCTGGCGTTCCTGGGCGCGGTGGGGTGGACGACGCATCTGGTCGTCGTCGTGCTGTTCACGCAATGGGCGCTGAAGGTCGGGTGGGAGGTGCTGCTGACACCGGTGACCTACGCCATCGTGGGCTGGCTCAAGCGAGTTGAGGGGGTCGACGTGTTCGACCGCGGCACGGACTTCTCACCGTTCCGGACCCGGGTCTGACCGACCAAGCGCGCCGGGACGGGGTCGCGTAAAGAACCGACGCTGTCAAAGAGCCGGGCGGACATGGCCCAGCGCGGCGTTGTAGGACAGCGGTCAGGCGCCCACCGTCTCCAGCAACCCCTCGAACAGCCGCCGTCCGTCCGTTCCGCCATGCGCGGGCTCGATCATGCGCTCCGGGTGCGGCATCATGCCGAGCACATTGCCGGCATCGTTTAGCAGCCCCGCGATCGCCCTTGCCGAGCCGTTGACCTCCTCGGCGTAGCGGAACGCCACGCGGCCCTCCCCTTCGATCCGGTCCAGTGTGTCCGCATCCGCGAAGTAATTGCCGTCATGGTGCGCGACGGGGATGCGGATCGTCTCGCCCGCCGAATAGCGGCTGGTGAAGGCGGACTGCGCGTTCTCCACCGACAGCGCGACGTCGCGGCAGACGAAGTTCAGCCCCTCATTGCGCATCAACGCGCCGGGCAGCAGCCCCGCTTCGGTCAGCACTTGGAAGCCGTTGCAGACGCCCAGCACCGGCAGCCCCTTGCCGGCGGCGTCCACTACCGCGCGCATGATCGGCGACCGTGCCGCGATCGCGCCGGAGCGGAGATAGTCGCCGTACGAGAAACCGCCGGGTACCGCGACCAAGCCGATACCGTCCGGCAGTTCGCTGTCGCCGTGCCAAACCATCACGGGCGCTACGCCCGTCGTTTCGCGCAACGCCACCGCCAGATCGCGGTCGCAGTTCGATCCCGGAAAGACGACGACCGCGGTCTTCATCAGGCTTTCTCCACCCGGTAATTCTCGATCACCGTATTCGCCAGCAGCTTGCGGCACATGCCGTCGATCGCGGCGTCGTCGGTATCGTCCGCGACATCGAGTTCGATCAGCTTGCCCTGCCGCACGTCGTTGACGCCGGCGAAGCCCAAGCCCCCCAGCGCATGATGGATCGCCTTGCCCTGCGGGTCGAGCACGCCGGGCTTCAGCGTCACGAAGACCTTCAGCTTCATCCTACTTGCCCCGGCTCTTGCGATGCTTTTCCAGGTCGAGCACCGCATTGTCCTCGCCCTCGGGCATCAGGCCCAGCCGCCGCGCGACCTCCTGATACGCTTCCGCCTCGCCGCCCAGATCCTGGCGGAAGCGGTCCTTGTCCATCTTCTCGTTCGATTCCATGTCCCACAGGCGGCAGCCGTCGGGGCTGATCTCGTCGGCCAGGATGATCCGGCCATAGTCGTTGTCCCAGATGCGACCGAATTCCAGCTTGAAGTCCACCAACCGGATACCGACCCCGGCGAACAGCCCGCACAGGAAGTCGTTCACCCGGATCGCCAGATCGGCGATGTCGTGCATCTCCTCCTGGCTGGCCCAGCCGAAGGCGGCGATATGTTCGTCGGAGATCATCGGATCGCCGAGCGCATCGTCCTTGTAATAATATTCGATGATCGTGCGCGGCAGCTTGGTGCCTTCCTCGATCCCCAGCCGCTTCGACAGCGATCCCGCGGCGACGTTGCGCACGACGACCTCGATCGGGACGATCTCGACCTGGCGGATCAATTGTTCGCGCATGTTCAGCCGGCGGATGAAGTGCGTCGGGACCCCGATCATGTCGAGCAGGGTGAAGATATGCTCGCTGATCCGGTTGTTCAGCACGCCCTTGCCGGTGATCGTGCCCTTCTTCTGGGCGTTGAAGGCGGTGGCGTCGTCCTTGAAATACTGGATCAGCGTGCCGGGTTCGGGCCCCTCGTAGAGGATCTTGGCCTTGCCCTCGTAGATCTGGCGGCGACGAGCCATCGGCGGTTCCCCTGGAAACGAGCGGCCCCGGCGTCGCTGGTCGAGCGGGCCGGGGCGAAGGATGCGGCGCTATATCGCCGGTGGGGGCGGGGTGCAATCTTGGTGGGCGGATCGGCCGCGGAAGTGGAGGAAGTGGAGGCGTGCCGTGCATCCTCCACTTCGCCGGGGCGGGGGCGCGGAAGTGGAGGAACCACACGGTACGTCGGGTCGGGATCGCCCCTCGCATGGGGTCGCTGGAGTGTCGGACGGTGGTTTGGGGACGAGGAGCGATCATGGTCGCGACCAGATCATAAGTTCGCGCTGTAGGACAGCGGTCAGGCGATCGCGAAGAACAGCGCCAGCGCCCGTGTCACGCCGAGCATCTGTTCGGCGCTGAGCCGCCCGATCGTAGACCCGATCTTGTCGCGCCTTACCGACATGGCTTTGTCCACCATGATTTGCGAACCGATCATCAGCCCGTTTTCGGGGTTCGGCTCGATCGGTATGCGGATCAGGGGAGCATCAACCAGCGTCCCCGAAACCAGCAGGACGGTGATCGTTCCCGTCTCGTCGAATTGATCGGACTGGATGACGAGCGCGGGGCGCGGTTTGCCGAAATCGCCGGGCAGCGCGATCGTGACGAGATCGCCGCGCGTCAAGCGGGGCTCTCTGACCCCAGATCGAGCAACGCGGCGTCGAGAAAACCGTGAAGAGCGGAGTCGTCCGCGTCGTTCAGCGCGACGAGGCGCGACTGCCGGCGGCATTCCTCCGCGAAGCCGGGACGACGCGTATCAGGCACCCATATCTGGATCGGCCGCAGACCGGCGGCACGGAGGGCGTCGCGTCGCTTTCCGACACGCTGGGCAACGGGGATCGGCATGGCAAGGCCTCCAGTCTCGTTACATGTTACGTAGTCTAACCGATGGCCGGGCGCAAGAGGAGCCGTCCAGCGCTTGCCTCGGTCCGATCTCTCTTCGTCACCCCGGGCTTGACCCGGGGTCCCGCTTCTTCTTGTCCGTCGAAGAAGCGGGACCCCGGCTCAAGGC
>CAXTVB010000240.1:0-4477 GCA_964247555.1 uncultured Sphingomonas sp.
CGGTCGATCAGATCAGGGCGGCTGGTGGCGAAGCGGCCTATGCCGTGGCCGATGTCGGCGAGATAGACGCCGTGCGCGATGCCGCCGCCAAGACCATCGCCCGGTTCGGTCGCATCGACACCTGGGTCAACAATGCGGGTACCGCTATATACGGCAAATTGGTCGATACGCCGCTTCCCGAGCATGAGCGTCTGTTCCGGACCAACTATTTCGGGACGGTACATGGGGCGCTGACGGCGATCGATCATATGCGGCGCACCGGCGGGGCGATCATCACGGTAGGGTCGATCGCCTCCGATCTGCCATCGCCTATCCTCAGCGCGTATTCGGCATCGAAGCACGCGGTCAAAGGATTCATCGATGCGTTGCGGATGGAGCTAACGGCCGACGACGTCCCGATCGCCATCACGCTGATCAAACCGTCCGGCATCGACACGCCGATCGCCCAGCATGCGGCCAATCATGTCGACGGCGAGCCGCTCATTCCGCCGCCGGTCTACGACCCGACTTTGGTCGCCAAGGCCATCCTGGATGCCGCACAACATGTTCGCCACGACATCACGGTCGGTGGCGCGGGCCGATTGCAGGTCTTGATAGGCACGCACTTTCCCGTCCTCCTCGACACGATGTCCGCGCTTCTTGTCCCGATGATGTCCGACAAGGGCCGCGCGAAGACGTCGGCGACGTCGATCTTCGGTCCGGAACAAAAGGGACAAGAGCGATCCGGCATTCAGCCGGGGCGCCGAACAAGCCTCTACACTGCAACGGAACGGCATCCGGTTGCGTTCCAGGTCGCCGTCCTGGCCGGGCTTGCCGGCAGTGCCGCCCTGTTGATTGCCAGACTTCGGAAAACAGGACCGACGCAGGATTGAGTGGAACGAACGACTGTCTTCCACACGCGTTCGCAGAATTCTATCATCGGAAGGTATCACCATGGGCGACCGCATTCTCATCTTCTACGGCTCGTACCGGTCGGACCGGCAGGGCATTCGTCTCGCCAACTGGCTCGTCCGTGCCTTTGCGGAGCGCGGCGCGTCAGCCGAGCTGATCGATGCGAAGGTCATCGACCTTCCGATGCTCGACCGCATGTACAAGGAATATCCAAAGGGCGATGCGCCGGTGGCCCTGGCGGCGCTCGCGGAGAAGATCAGGGCGGCCGACGCGTTCGTGTTCGTGGCGGGCGAATACAACTGGAGCGTACAGCCGGGCCTCAAGAATTTGACCGACCATTTCCTGGAGGAGTGGTATTGGCGGCCCGCAGCAATCGCCAGCTACTCGAACGGCCGATTTGCCGGGGCACGCGCCGGACTCGCCTGGCACGGCGTCTTATCCGAGATGGGGATGGTGGTCGTGTCCAGCACGATCGCCGTGAGTGCGATCGGGCAAGCCTTCGATGCGGCCGGAGAACCAACTGGCGACGGCGGCGGCAGCCTCACCCACGCCTTCCCGCGCTTCGCCGACGACCTTGCCTGGTGGACACAAGCCGCACGCGTCCAGCGCCACAGCGCTGACCCGCCATACTGATCCGGGACAGCCTTGTGCGCCTCTATTTTGGATCGGAATGCCTGGCACCTTCCGGATCACTTCCTGCATGCCCCAGAAAGAGCCGCCGGCGAGTGTTGCGTGCCGCGTCGTCGCGAGCGGTTACGCGATTTGGTCCAGATAGTCGCCATACCCCTGCTCGGCCATTTCGGCTCGCGGCACGAAGCGCAGCGCCGCTGAATTGATGCAGTAGCGCAGGCCGCCGCGGTCACGGGGTCCATCCTTGAAGACGTGGCCGAGATGACTGTCGCCATGCGCCGAGCGCACCTCGGTGCGGGGAATGAGCATCGACCAGTCCCGCGTCGCCTTCACGTTCGCCGCGTCGATCGGTTTGGTGAAGCTCGGCCATCCACAACCGGACTCGTACTTGTCGGCGCTGGCGAACAGCGGCTCGCCCGAGACGATGTCGACGTAGATGCCCGCGTCCTCGTTCTTCAGAAGCGTCCCCGTACCTGGGCGCTCCGTCCCGTTGCGCTGGGTAACCCGAAACTGCTCTGGTGTCAGAGCGGCAACGGCGTCTTCGGTTTTGGCATAGCGGGTCATATGGCAGATGTGGTGGCCGACCCGACCGCTGTCGAGAGCACCTGGCGACGTCAGCGCGCTCAGGGACGTCGATACCGGCTCTTGAGCAACGACGGTTCGCTGAATTTATCGCCACCCTCTGTGCGATGCCGGCCGTGCCCTGCCCCGTCGGGATCTTGGCGTGATGCGAACCATACCCATATCTCAGCCAAATATCTGAAATCGGGTGACAAGTGGCAAGCGGCTGGGCGCACGATAGCGCGGTTCAAGATCAGATCGACGACACGATACAGGACGCGATATCGTTCGCGCGCTCGCGGATGCCGGTCGGCACAAGCGCGATCGATTGTGCCCAATGCGGGGAGCCGATTCCACAGCGCCGCCGCGAAGCGCTTCCCGGTGTACGCACCTGCGTCACCTGCCAGAGCGAGCGCGATCGTCGGCCTGCATTCTCCGGGATGAACCGTCGCGGAAGCAAGGACAGTCAGCTGCGGTAGGCGCCTTTCCGTAATCGCCCTCAGCCAGGCTGTTACAAGCGACCGCCCCGTGCGGCCGCTGGAATTCTATGATGCCGGGTTCGCACTGGCGCCTCCCGCCGGCCCTCTGACATGCTACGCCTTCAGCGGTTCGGGCCCCCGAAAGCGATCCTGTCCTGTCACCTCAGCCAGCCGCACCGTCCGGCCGGTGCGCGCCGCCTCGTAGATCGCTTCCATGATCCGCTGATCCTGCGCGCCCTCCTCCCCGGGCGTGCGGGGCACCAGGTTCTGACGGACGCATTGCGCCATGTGGTCGAGTTCCAGCGCGAACTGGTTCTTCGCCTCGATGCTGGTCTCGGCGGTCTGGTCCCTGCCGTCCACTAGTCGCGTGGTACGCAGGTTTTGTCCCTGATAATCGAACGCGTGGTCCATTTCGACCCAGGCCTCGCTCCCGATCAGCTTCAGGCGCGCGATGCGATGCGTGCTGTAACTGGACATGCAATTGGCGATCGTGCCCGATGGGAAGCGCAGCGTGAAGGCGACGTTATCCTCCACCTCTCGGAATCGCGCATCGCCGGGCGGCGACCAGATCTGCGCACTGACCTCGGTCGGCTCCTCGCCCAGCACTGCGCGCGCGGTGTTCAGGCAGTAGAGTCCTACGTCGGGCAGCGAGCCGCCACCGGCCAGCGCCTTGATCTGCCGCCACTGCGCGGGGTCACCCTGGTTTTGGTTGTTGATCATGTCCATCAACGTCACCGAGCCGAGCGCACCGCTGCGCGCCAGTCGGATCGCTTCGCGCGCGTGCGGCTGATATTGCATACGGTAGGCGATCATCAGCTTCACGTTGGCAGCGCGGCAGGCCTCGACCATCGCATGACATTCGGCCGAAGAGGTTGCCATCGGCTTTTCGCAGAGCACGTGCTTTCCGGCTTTCGCAGCCGCGGTCACGTGCTGTCGGTGCAATGCATTCGGCGTGATGACATAGACCACCTGCACGGCGGGATTGTCCCGCAGGCGCGCCATGTCGGCATAGCCGTAGCAGCTGTCGGGCGCGACGCCGTACTGCTTGGCGATTGCTTCCATTTTGGCGGGAGAACCGCTGACCAACGCCGCTAGGCGGGCATGCTTGGACTGGGCGAAGGCAGGCAGCACCTGCTCGAGCGCCAGCTTGCCCAACCCGACGATCGCGAAGCCGACCCGGTCGCCCGGGGCATCAGCGTTCGGGGGCGCCGCAGGCTGCGTTTCGCTGTTCGCTTGCGGGGGCGGGAAGAGAACCTTGCTTCCCTGGACGTTGCCAAGGTCGACGGGTGGCCGACCTGCGTCCTGCGCCAGCGCCGCGCCGCTTACGCCGAGCGCGCTCACGCCTAGCGACGCCATCGCCGTTCGCCGAGATACGCCGTCGTCACTGCCTGCCATCGATCGTCTCCATCACACAATCCGGCAACGCCGCAACACAGCGAAGGCTCCTCATTCCAGTCCATGGCCGGTTTTGGTTCGCTTCGGTGCGATGAAAGTTTCGTTTCAAAGATATACTTGTATTAATTCAGGTTAGTGAATGACTTGCGGCGGAACGACGGTCGTCACGTCGAGTTGTGGCGAAGACAATCGTAACACCAGGTCCATTCTGCATGCCGACCATCGCGACCGACCATCTGACGATCGACTATGGCGAACACGGCCCCGCCACTGGTCAGCCCGTGCTGTTGCTACATGGCTGGCCCGACGACGCGTCGACGTGGGACGACGTCGCGCCCGCGCTGGCAAATGCCGGACTGCGCGTGATCGTCCCCACGCTCCGCGGGTTCGGCGGGACGCGGTGCGTCGGCGATACGCCGCGGACCGGCGACAGCGCGGTGCTGGCGATGGATGCGATCGCGCTCCTGGATGCGCTGGGGATCGAGCGGTTCATGGTTGCCGGGCATGACTGGGGGTCGAAC
>CAXTVB010000241.1:0-4477 GCA_964247555.1 uncultured Sphingomonas sp.
GTTCCGGGATCGATGCCGTCAAGGACATCCTCGTCGAATTGGATGTCCCCGTCATCTTCATCACCGCCTTCCCCGAACGGTTGCTGACGGGCGAGCGGCCGGAGCCGACCTTCCTCATCACCAAGCCGTTCCAGCGGTCGACGGTCAAGGCGGCGATCAGCCAGGCATTGTTCTTCGACCAGAACACGGTTCCGGTCGCCTGATCGGCGACCGGGTGCCGATCTGCGAATGGTTACGGACCCAAAACGGGTTTAGGGGGTTTTGAGGCAATGACCGATCCGAACCAACCCACCGAGGTGACCACCGACGATGCCCGCGCGGGCGAGACGACGGGCAAGATGCGCTATGTGCTTGGTATCTCGCTTGCGCTTATCATCGTCGTCTTCGCGATTCTGTTTTTCCGCTGAGGCTAGGCCGGTGACGTCGCTGGCAATCGCCGCGGCGCTTTCCTATGTTTACGCGTATCGGGGCCGTTGCCCGCCGATCGGGGTGAGAGAGTATCATGACGCAAACCGCGCCGCGCGACGGCCGCGACGACGACGATGAGGACGGCGAATTACCCGTCGTCGAACATGTCTCGCTATCCGATCCAGAGTTCAAGGTTCAGCTGGGCCAGGTTATCCCGCATCTTCGCGCGTTCGGGCGGTCCTTGTCGGGCAGCCGCGATCTTGCCGACGATCTCGTACCGGAAACGCTGCTGAAGGCATGGGCCGCACGCAAGCGGTTCCAGGCGGGGACGAACATGCGCGCGTGGACGTTCATCATCCTGCGCAACCTGTATCTTTCTCAGATGCGTCGCGCGCGTTTCAAGGGCGAATGGGACGATCTGGTCGCCGACCGCATCCTGGCGGCACCGGCGAGCCAGGATCGCCACGTCGAACTGGGCGATATGCAGCGCGCGCTGCTTCACCTGCCGCAGCCGCAACGCGAAGCGTTGATCCTCGTCGGCGCGGGTGGGTTCGCTTACGAAGAGGCGGCGGAGATCTGCAACGTGGCGGTCGGTACGATCAAGAGCCGCGTCGCACGCGGTCGAGTCGCGCTGGAGGCGTTGATGGCGGGCGGCACGCTGCCGTCGCGGCGGTCGTTCGAAAGCGATTCCAGCAAGACCGCGCTCGACACGATCATGGCCGAAGTCGACGGCCTCAGCCGCGGACGCTGATCGTCAGGACGCGGTGGCCGACCGGTCGATGCATTCGAGCAGCCGGGTGAAGTCGTCGTCCGCCGCCCGTCCCGGGGTGTAGGACGCGCGCAGGATATCACCGATCGTGCCGGTCCGCACCGGACCGGCGACGACGTAGCTGCCATGCGGCGCTTCGGGAACGGGGGCGACGAAACCAACCATAATAGTTAGAACGCGTCGACGCGCCATTCGTTGCCTACCCGTTTACCGCGAGTACCGCCCGGCCCATGCAATCATCTCCTCCTGCAGCGGCGCTAGGCGAAGCGGTCGCTCGAGCAGCAGCGTGGTCGCCGTTTCTCCGGATGCTGCTGGACCGGGAGCCGGGGATTGCCGCCGCGCTTGCCGGGGGTCGGCTCGACCTCTTGGCGACCTCCGCCACACCGGACATGCCCGTCGCGCGTAGGCTGCGGCTGGACCGTCGCGCATTGGCGCTGTCGGTCGCGATCGGTGACCTGGCCGGCGTCCTCGATCTCACCGCGGTCACCCATGCGCTCAGCGATTTCGCCGACCGCGCGCTCGATGCCGCGATCCGCGCCGCGATCGCCGAACGCACGCCAGGTGCCCCGGTCCGGGGGTTCGCCGCGATCGCGCTGGGCAAGCAGGGCAGTCGCGAGCTGAATTACTCGTCCGATATCGACCCGATCCTGATCTTCGATCCGGCGACGCTGCCCTGCCGCCCGCGCGAGGCGCCAGAGGACGCCGCGGTGCGGATCGCGCGCCGCGTGGTCGAACTGCTGCAGGCCCGCGATGGCGACGGCTATGTCCTGCGGGTCGATCTCCGCCTGCGGCCCTCGCCCGAGGCGACGCCGATCGCGTTGCCGGTCGATGCCGCGATCGGATATTACGAGTCGCAGGCGCTGCCATGGGAACGCGCCGCGTTCATCCGCGCGCGCGCCGCGGCGGGCGATCTGGCCCTGGGTACGCGCTTCCTCGACGCGATCCGACCTTTCATCTGGCGGCGCGCGCTGGATTTCGGGGCAGTGCGCGAACTCCGCGGAATGTCGCGACTGATCCGCGACCATCATGCGCAGGGGCAGGTGCTAGGCCCAGGCTACGACCTGAAGCGGGGCCGCGGCGGCATTCGGGAGGCGGAATTCTACGCGCAGATCCACCAGCTGATCCATGGCGGTCGCGATCCCTTGCTGCGTGCGCCCGCGACCCGCGACGCGCTGGCGGCACTGTCCGCGGCGGGCTGGATCGGCGCGGATGAGGCGACGGCGCTCGCCGACGGATATACGCTGCTGCGGACGATCGAACACCGGGTCCAGATGGTCGACGATCGTCAGACGCACGCGCTGCCGGCAGGCGACGCGCTGGACGGGGTCGCCAGGCTGCACGGCTTGACCGACGGGCCGGCCCTTATCGCGCTGCTCGCGCCCCATGTGGCCGCCGTCGGGACGATCTACGACGCATTGGAGGAGGGCGCTCCCGCCACGCTTGCCCACGATCCGGTTGCGCTGGAGGAGACGCTCGCCGCCGCCGGATTTGCCGAGCCGCCGGCGGCGCGCGCGCGGCTGGAGACGTGGCGCGCGGGGACCTATCCCGCACTGCGCAGTCCCGCCGCGCGGGAGGCGCTGGAGGCGGCGTTGCCGACGCTCGTCCCCGCGATCGGCGGCGCACCCGATCCGCAGGCGGCGCTGCTCCGCTTCGACGCGCTGCTCGAACATCTGCCCAGCGCGATCAACCTGTTCCGCCTGCTCGACGCGCGGCCGGCGCTCGCCACGCTGCTGACCCTCATCCTCAGCCACGCCGCGCCGCTGGCCGAGGCGCTGGGGCGGCAACCCGCGTTGCTCGACGGGCTGATCGATTCGACCGCGTTCGACGATGTCGGCGATGTCGCGACGCTGGCGGCGGAGATGCGCGGCGGCGATGCGGTCGGATATGAGCGCCGACTCGACCATGTCCGGCGGATCGTCGGCGAGAAGAAATTCGCGCTCGGCGTCCAGATCGTCGCCGGCGCGGCCGATCCGCTGGCGGTGTCCGAGGGCTATGCCCGGGTGGCGGAGGCGGCGATCGCGGTCATCGGCGCCGCGACCGTCGACGCGTTCGCCGCGGTGCACGGCCATGTGCCCGACAGCGAATTCGCGATCCTGGCGCTGGGGCGGCTCGGCGGCGGGCAGCTCACCCATGCGTCGGATCTCGACCTGATCTATCTGTTTACCGGCGATTTCGCCGCCGAGTCCGACGGGCCCCGGCCGTTGGGCGCGACGCTGTACTATAACCGCCTGGCCGCGCGCGTCACCGCGGCACTGTCGGTGGCGACCGCGGCGGGGCCGCTCTACCCCGTCGATACCCGCCTGCGTCCATCGGGGACGCAGGGTCCGCTGGTCGTGACGGTCGAATCCTTCGCGCGTTACCAGCGGGAGGATGCGTGGACCTGGGAACATATGGCGCTGACCCGCGCGCGGCCGGTGTTCGGATCGACCCAGGCGCGCGCGGCGATCGCGGACATCGTCCGCGACGTCCTGGCGGGCAACCGCCCGGACCGGGACATCGTCGCGGAGGCGATCGGCATGCGCCGCGACATGGCCGCGCACAAGCCGCCGACCGGGCCGCTCGACGTGAAGCTGTCGCCCGGCGGGCTGGTGGACCTGGAATTCGCGGTGCATGTCGCGCAGCTGATGCACCGCTCGGGGTTCGATCCGCGGCTCGGCCGGGCGATCGATGCGCTGGTCGCGGCAGGGCATATCGCGCCGGCGGCGCGGCAGGCGAACGAAGTCCTGACCCGCGCGCTGGTGACGCTGCGCCTGGTCGCGCCCGACGGACGCGAACCCGCCGGGCCCACCTGCGCCCTGGTCGCGCGCGCGTTGCGGGTCGAGGATTGGCCGGCGGTGGTTGCAACCCTGGACGCGACGCGGCAGTCGGTGCGCACGATCTGGCACGACATGACGGAGACGGATGATGGATGAAGGCGCGGCGATCCCCGATGTGACGGTGACGGGTACGGACGGCACGCCGGTCAGGCTACGCGACCTGCCGACGCCGGCCGTGCTGTATTTCTATCCGAAGGACGACACGTCGGGCTGCACGCGCGAGGCGCAGGACTTCACCGCGCTCGGCGACGATTTCGCGGCGGCGGGAGCGGCGGTGATGGGAATTTCGAAGGACTCGCCCCAAAGCCATAGCAAGTTCGCGGCGAAACATGCGCTGGGCGTGACGCTGGCCAGCGACTTGGACGGATCGGTATGCGACGCGTTCGGCGTGTGGGGGGAAAAGTCGATGTACGGCCGGACCTATCTGGGCATCGAGCGCGCGACCTTCCTGATCGGCGAGGACGGCAGGATCGTCCGCGCCTGG
>CAXTVB010000242.1:0-4412 GCA_964247555.1 uncultured Sphingomonas sp.
CGTCGCTGTCGAGCCATTATAGTCCTATAATGGATAAAAACCTAACAGGCGGGCGGCGGGGCTGGTGGGCGGGTCGTTCAGCCGGCCCCGTAGAACGGCGCGGCGATGTCGGGGCGGACGCGCATCAGCCGGCCGCTGGCGCGGTCGAGCAGCGCCCAGGTCGTGACCGCCTCCACGATCGCGCGGCCATCGGCGCGCGAGAAACGCACGTTGCGGTCGAACCGCGCGCCGATCGGCTGCGTATCGACCCAGGTCTCCCCGATCGCGGTCTCGCCCGCTGCGATATTGCCGCGGTAGTCGACGACGTGGCGGGTGATGACCCAGCTGTAGAGCGCCTGGTGTTCGGCCGGGGCGACCGCGGCCCAGTGCGCGACGGCGATGTCCTGGATCCAGCGGACCCATACCGCATTGTTCACGTGCCCGTTCGCGTCGATGTCCGCCGCGGTCGCGGTGAAGGGCATCGCGAAGCGGGTCATGCCTGCCGCCAGCGCCGCCACGCGAGCCGCCCGACATGGATCGCCAGCGCCACCCCCGCGAGGATCCCGATCGCGCCGAGCAGCAGCGGCGTGCCGGGAATGAAGCGGTGGAGCAGCCGTTCGAACTGCCGCCCGAACAGATAGCCGATGGTGGTGAAGGTCACCCCCCAGACGACCGCCGCCACCGCGTTCACGATCAGGAAGGTCCGCGCCGCGACCCGGCTCGTCCCGATCGCGACCGGACTGACCGTGCGCAGGCCGTAGATGAAGCGGAACGCGAAGATGAAGCCGATCGGATAGCGTTCCAGCCATCCGATCGCCCGCGCGAACGCCGGCTTTTCGCGCACGCCCCTCACCCAGCGATGGTCGCGAAAGCGCCGGCCGGCGAGGAAGAACAGCTGGTCCGCGACGAACGACCCCGCCGACGCCGCCGCCATCGCCCCCGGCAGCGGGAAATAGCCCCGATGCGCCAGCAACCCGCCGCCGACGACGACGGTCTCGCCCTCGATCCCCGCCCCCACGAACAGCGCGGCGAGCCCGTAATGCTGGAGGAGCGCCTCCAGGCTCATCGGGGCTTCATCCCTCCACGCCCAGCTGCCACAGCACGAAGGCATGTTCCTCCGCCCCTTCGCGCAGGCTCTCGAACCGCCCCGACTTGCCGCCATGCCCAGCGCCCATATTGGTCTTCAGCAGCAGGATAGTGTCGTCGGTCTTGTGCGCGCGCAGTTTCGCCGCCCATTTCGCCGGTTCCCAATAGGTCACCCGCGGATCGTTGAGCCCGCCCGAGATGAACAGCGGCGGATACGCTTGGGGCTTCACCTGGTCGTACGGGCTGTACGACCGGATCAGCGCGAACGCTTGCGGGTCCTCGATCGGGTTGCCCCATTCGGGCCATTCCCCCGGCGTCAGCGGCAGGTCGGCGTCGAGCATCGTGTTCAGCACGTCGACGAACGGCACGTCCGCGATCACCGCGCCCCACAGATGCGGGTCCGAATTGACGACCGCCCCCATCAGCTCGCCCCCCGCCGACCGCCCCGCGATCGCGATCCTGCCCGCGCTCGTCCAGCCCTCGGCGATCAGCCCGTTCGCGACATCGACGAAATCGGTGAAGCTGTTCGCCCGCTTCTCCAGCTTGCCGTCGTGATACCATTGCTGCCCAAGATCGTCGCCGCCGCGGATATGCGCGATGGCATAGGCGAAACCGCGGTCGAGCAGCGACAGTCGCCCCGTCGAGAAGCCCGGCGGGATCGCATGACCGTACGCGCCGTACGCGTAGAGGAACAACGGCCGACTGCCGTCCTTCGGGAAGTCGGCGGGATAGACGATCGACACCGGCACCATCGTCCCGTCGCGCGCGGCGATCTTCAGCCGTTCGGTGCGATAGCCGCCGCCGTCATAGCCCGACGGGATCTCCTGCACCTTCAGCACGGTGAGCGCGCGCGTCGCCACGTCGTAATCATAGACCGTCCCCGGCGTGACCATCGATTCATAGCCGAGCCGCAGCACCGGCATGTCGTATTCGGGATTGTCCCCGAGGCCCGCGGCATAGCTCGCCTCGGGAAAGTCGATCCATTCCGGCGTGGTCGGTGTGTCGTAGCGGTGGATCGCCACCCGATCGAGCCCGTCCTCGCGCCCCTCGACCACGAAATAGTCGCGGTAGCATTCGACCCCGGTCATGTAGAAATGCGGGGACGACGCGATCAGCTCGGTCCATTCGCCCGGCGTCTCGATGGACGCGGTGACCAGGCGGAATTGCGGGTCGGTGTCGTTGGTGTGGATGAACAGCGTGCCGTCATGCTCGTCGACGTCGTATTCGCGCCCCTCCTTGCGCGCGGCGACCAGCAGCGGCGTGGCGAGCGGATCGTTCGCGGGCAGCAGGTAGATCTCGCTGGTGGTGTGATCCCCCGTCGCGATGACGATCCAGTTGCGCGCGCTCGTCTCCGCCACTGCGACGCGGTAACCCTCGTCCGCCTCGTGGAACAGCTCGACGTCTTCGGCGACGGGCGTGCCCAGCCGGTGGAACCGCGCATTGTCCGTCCGCCACTGATCGTTCGCGACGCCGTACAGGAACCCGCTGTCGTCGGTCGTCCACACGATGTCGGACAACATACCGGGAATGACGTCGGGCAGGTCCTCGCCGGTCTCCAGGTTCTTGACCCGCACCTCGAACCGCTCCGCCCCGCTGTCGTCGATCGCATAAGCGAGGAAGCGCGCGTTGTTGCTGATCGCGAACGCGCCGAGGCGGAAATATTCGTGGCCCTCCGCCAGCGCGGTCTCGTCGAGCAGCAGCTCGTCCGCGCCGCCCGCGACGGGTTTGCGCCACCATTTGCGATACTGCCCCCCGGTCTCGAACGCGGTCCAGTAGAGCCAGTCGCCATCCTTCTGCGGGACGGAGCTTTCGTCCTCCTTGATGCGGCCCTTCATCTCTTCGTACAGCCGGTCGACCAGCGGCTGGCGCGGCGCCATGACGGTCTCGAAGTACGCGTTCTCCTCCTCGAGATAGGCGAGGATGTCGGGATCCTTCACGTCCGGATAGTTCGGGTCCTTCAGCCAGGCATAGGGGTCGTCGATCGTGACGCCGTGCGTGGTGAAGCTGTGCGGGCGGGTGGCGGCGACGGGGGGCTTGGGTGCGGTCATGCGCGGCGTCTTAGCGGGGGAAGGCGACGCGGGGTAGGCTGTGTGGGATGTCTCTGCCGGCGCGCACGGCCGGAATTGGCGGTAGGACGACGGTCCGCTATTGAACCCCGCTGGCAATTAGCGGACATCGCATCCCTGCCGGATGATTGGTTTCAGGACATTGTCGTCATGCCGTTCTCGCGTCTGCTGCTCGGAATCCCGAAGACGATCTCGTGATGATGCTTGCCGCTTTGCTGCTCGCCCCCGTAGCCCCCGCTTTACCGGTACAGACCAGCGAGGACGCCCATGTGCAGCATGAGCATCGACTGGCGGACACCGCGCTCAACGCCCAATATCGCCACACGATGGATGCGATGGTGCTGGCCGACCGGACGCGCGCCGACGCGTTGAAGAAGGGGATGACGAGGCCCGACGGTCGCCCGAGTTCCCAAGCGGGCTTGGTCGCCGCCGAGCGCGCCTGGCTCGCTTACCGCGACGCGCATTGCGTGACCGTGGGCTTCGCCTATCGCGGCGGCGCCTATCAGGACGAGGCGGAAGGCAAGTGCATCAACGACCTGACCCGCAAGCGCACCGTGGAGCTGAAGCAGCTGTCTGACAGCCTGACGCATTGATCTGAGCGGCGCTGTGCGTCGGTGACCGGGGGGCGTTAACGAACGGGGATCGCGTTCGGCATGTCCGGCATTGGTGGATAGCGGACAGGCGGCGTTCACAGGCACTGGTACTATGTCATCCAAATTTTTTGGGGATTGCATGTCCGAGGCGAGTTGGGCCAGCGCGCGCGCGCATGGATGCCCAACCCGACTTTTCCCGACTGAACGTTGCCGAGCGCGAGGTGCTGGCGCTGCTCGCCAAGGGGCATACGATCAAGAGCATTGCCAAAGTAACAGGCCGGAGCGAAGGGTCGGTCAACGAGCGGCTGCGCGAGGCGCGGCGCAAGACTGGCGTGGGCAGCAGCCGCGAGTTAGCTAGGCTGGTCTACGCCCAGAAAAATTGGAACGAGCAAACTGGGGTGCCCGATCCGGCGCCGGTCGCGGCAGGGTCTGGCCATGTGCCGCCTTTGGCACGCCTGCTCGGAGTTCTCATCATGACGACCGCGATTATCAGCCTCATCGCCGTAGCGCTAAAGCTTTCTACGCCTGAGACGCAGGTGCCCCAAACGTTGTTCCAAGCAGCCGCTGGGCGCCATTATGGCGACGCCGAGAGATGGCGTGAGGAAACGCGCGCCCAGCCGCGAAACGCGGCTTGGGCCGATACTCACGAGGCGGTGCTGCGGCGGCGCTACGTCGCGATCAGGGGCGT
>CAXTVB010000243.1:0-4323 GCA_964247555.1 uncultured Sphingomonas sp.
GTTGAACGCCTGGATCCGCGCGTCGAACCCGCCCTGCATCGCCAGCACCCGGCCGGTCGACTGTTCCTCCGCCACGAAGCCGCCCGATATCTTGGGGACCGCGCGCAAGGCGAAGCGCGTCGAGCTGCCGCCTTCGGGCGCGACCGCGACGATGTCGCCCACCTTGAGCGCGCCATAGGCGGTGCCGCCCTTGCCGCGCACCGGCATCGCCGCCGCGCCGGCCTCCATCGTGCCCGTCTGCCCGCTGGCGAAGCCGAGCGTCGCCGCCCCGCCCTCGCGGGCGGTCACGATCGCAGCACGCCAGTCCTGGTAATCGAGCGCGATGTTGGTGTTCAGCAGCGCCTGCCGCCAATTGTCGCCGTCGATATCGACATGGCGGATCGGCCCGTTCCACCCGCGCCCGCGATCGTAGCGGATCAGGCCGTCACGAAGCGACTGCGCCGCCAGATCCTGCAACCGCGTGTCGAGCGAGGTGCGGACCCACAAGCCGCCGGAATATACGCTGAAGGGGCCGTCGTTCGCGGTCTCGCCGAACTTGTCGATCAGCTGGCGGCGGACCTCCTCGATGAAATAGCCGCTGACCGCCTCGAACTTGGGCGTCTGGCGCAGCACCGCGCCGATCGGCTCGGCATCCGCCGCCGCATATTGGGACCGGTTGATGAAACCGTTCTTGAGCATTTCGGCGAGCACGTAATGCCGCCGTTCCAGCGCGCGGTCGGTGTGGCGGAACGGGTCGTAGTTGGACGGTCCCTTGGGCAGGATCGCCAGATAGGCATATTGCGCGAGGTCGAGCTCGGGCAGTTCCTTGTCGAAATAGGCGTGGCTCGCCGCCTCGACGCCGAAGGCGTTGCGGCCAAGCGCGATCTGGTTGAGATACAGTTCGAGGATCTGCGGCTTGGTCAGCGCATTCTCGATCTTGTAGGCGAGGATCGCTTCCTTCAGCTTGCGCGAATAGCTCGCCTCGTTGCCGACGAGCAGGTTCTTGGCGACCTGCTGCGTGATCGTCGAGGTGCCGCGCGGGGTCGAACCGTGCACCATCCCCTGATAGGCGGCGCGCGCGACGCCGCCATAATCGACGCCGTGATGTTCGAAGAAATTCTTGTCCTCCGCGGACAGGAACGCATCGACCATCAGCGGCGGATATTCGGCGAAGGACAATTCGACCCGGCGTTCGCGGGCGTAGCTGTGGATCGGCGCGCCGTCGTTGCCGCGGACGTTCGTCGGCAGCGGCGGCTCGTACGCACGCAGGCCGTCGACCGAGGGGAGTTGCCGGATCACGACGAGCCAGAGCAGCGCATAGGCCAGCGCGACGAGCAGGGCGGCGACGACCAGCAGCTTCACCCACCAGCGCGACCACGCACCACGCGCGCGGGACTTCAAGGAAAGGAGAGCATCGGACGCCATGGACTGGCCTGCGCGTGTAGCATGTTCGGGCGAAGGGGGAAGGCCCCCGCCGTTCGTTTCGAGCGAAGTCGGGAAACCGCTGGGAACGGCTGCCAAACCACCAACCCGTCACCCCAGCGAAAGCTGGGGTCTCCCCGTTATTCGAGCATCGCGCTCGCCGCACGAGGTCCCAGCGTTCGCTGGGATGACGGAGTGATCACCGCGACGCCATCCGGCGCGCGAAATGGACCTCGACCGCGTTCGACACGCTCTCCGCGATGCGGTGGCGGCCGTCGGCGCTGTCGAGGAACGCGGCGTCGCCCGGGTTCGAGATATAGCCCGTCTCGAACAGGATCGACGGCATGTCCGGCGCCTTCAGCACCATCAGCGACGCCATCCGGTGGAAATTGGCCTTCAGCGGCATCAGCGGCTTCGCCTCGCGGCCCAGCAGGCGGGCGAATTCGGCGGAGGAGTTCATCGTCTCGCGCTGCGTCAGGTCGATCAGGATCGACGAGACGTCCGCGGGCGCGTCGCCCAGGTTCACGCCGGAGATGATGTCCGCCTTGTTCTCGCGCGCGGCCAGTCGCGCCGCCTCCTTGTCGGACGCGACTTCGGACAGCGTATAGGCCGAGGCACCCGTCGCATCGCCCTGCCCCACGCTGTCGCAGTGGATCGAGATGAACAGGTTCGCGTGGAGCCGCCGCGCGATGCCGAAGCGTTCGCGCAGCACCAGATACCGGTCGTCGTCGCGGGTCAGCGCCACGCGCACCCGGCCGCTCGCCAGCAATTCGTCGCGGATCGCCTTGGCGACGCGCAGCGTCACGTCCTTTTCGCGGATACCCGACGGCCCGATCGCGCCGGGATCGACCCCGCCATGCCCGGCATCGATGACGACCAGCGGCCGCGAATCGTCGCCGGCGACGCGCGGCAGCGGCAACGCCTTGGCGGGCGGCGGCACGGGGATCGACACCTTGTAGCGGGTCGACGGGCGGCTGCCCCAGTTGAAGGGGAAGAAGTCGAGCGGCCCCGCGATGCTGGCCTCGGCAAAGCGGGCCTCGTCGACCGGCTGCAACGCCAGCGTCAGTGCGCGGCCGTCCCCGTCGAAGCCGCCGTCGGACACCACCGCCGGTTCGGCGAGGTCGAGCGTGATGCGCGTGCCGTCGCCGTGCCGCGTCTCGCGCACCGCGGTCACGAGGCCCGATGCGCGCACCGCGCGGCCCGGGGTGACCCCCGCCACGTCGATCGCGATCCGCTGCGGCCCGTCGAGGACGATGCTGGACGCATTGGCGACGCTGATGTCGAAATGCACGATCACGCGACCGGCTTCGATCGCGATCCCGTCGACCGTCGCCGCGAGGGCGGGCGTGCCGAACAGGCCGCCGAACAACAGGGCAAGGATCGACAACACCCGCCGGCCATGCCGCGGCACCCCTCGTCCGGTCCAGCGAAAAGCCATGTGAACCCCTTTGAAATTCGATCGTTATCGTGGGGTCGGTGTACGGATCGGCATCGCAATGCGCGGTTGCCGGGCGCGGTTAACGCGGCGTTCGGCAATTATTTGCCGGCAAGGCGGCAAAGGCGCGCCGGTTGCGGACGCTTGCCCGCGATGCTACGCGTGGCGTTGCACCGGCATATCCATCCGACGGACAATCGTTCGACAGGGTGGCGCCGGCCAACGGCACCCCGTTCGGGGCCTGCCAACCAGGTTGACGCTCGCATGACGCATTCCCCCCGCTCGCCCGACCGACCGGCCTTCGCCGGCGGTTCGCATGGCGTTCGGGTGCCGCAGGACAGGTTCGTCCCGGCTGGCCTGCGAGCAGACGCACATTCGCCAACCACCGGCACGCCCGGCGTACGACGCCGGCTGGCCACCATTTATCGCGCGCGACGGCAGCTATCAGGCCCGGCGCGCGCGTGGAGATCATATAATGACCACGCGTATGCTGATCGATGCCCGCCACCGGGAGGAAACCCGGGTGGCGGTCGTCAACGGAAATCGGATCGAGGAATTTGATTTCGAAAGTGCCGAGCGCAAGCAGCTCAAGGGCAATATCTATCTAGCCAAGGTCACCCGGGTCGAGCCGTCGCTGCAGGCGGCGTTCGTCGATTATGGCGGCAATCGCCACGGCTTCCTGGCGTTTTCGGAAATCCACCCCGATTACTATCAGATCCCCAAGGAAGACCGCGACGCGCTGCTGCGCGAAGAGGCCGAGCACGCCGCCGAAGAGGCCGCGCTGCGCGCCGAGCATGACGCGGACGACGACGATCACGACGAGGACGAATCGGAAGACGAGCGGTTCGAGGACGATGGCGGGCGCGATCCCGATGTCGCCGAGGACGAAGCCGCGCCGCGCCCGGCCCGCTCCGCCGGACAGGACGACCAGGTCGAGGCGCTCCGCCAGCGCCGGACGAATCTGCGCCACCGCTACAAGATCCAGGACGTCATCCGCCGCCGTCAGGTGCTGCTCGTCCAGGTCGTGAAGGAAGAACGCGGCAACAAGGGCTCGGCGCTGACGTCGTATCTGTCGCTCGCCGGCCGCTACTGCGTGCTGATGCCCAACACGTCGCACGGCGGCGGGATCAGCCGCAAGATCAGCAACGTCGCCGATCGCAAGCGGCTCAAGGTCATCATGGCGGAGATGAAGCTCCCCAAGACGATGGGCTGCATCGTCCGCACCGCGGGGCTCCAGCGCACCAAGGTCGAAATCAAGCGCGACTTCGATTATCTGGCGCGCCTGTGGGACGGCATCCGCGAGGGCACGCTCAAGTCCGAAGCGCCCGCGTTGATCTACGAAGATTCGAACCTCATCAAGCGCGCGATCCGAGACATCTATTCGCGCGAGATCGACGAGGTGCTGGTCGAAGGCCCCGACGGCTACAAGACCTCGCGCGAATATATGAAGCTGCTGATGCCGGCGCACGCGAAGAAGATTCGGCCGT
>CAXTVB010000244.1:0-4288 GCA_964247555.1 uncultured Sphingomonas sp.
CGGGCTCGATAGACAGGCGGGACAGCGGCTCGACCACATCGGTCGCGCCGCGCACGATCATCACCGCGCCGCCCGCCAGCAACAGGAATGCGATCAAGTCGGCGGCGTTGGGCGGCGTCAGCCGCAGGATACGCGAGAAGGGTCGAACGGCCCGCGCGGGAAAGCCTTGTTCTTTCATGTCTTCACCTCGGCGGACCGCCATCGACGACCCCCGGGAAGACTGATGCGATCAGTCCGTGCCGGGCGCCGTCGACGGCGAAATTTGTCGACTGTCGTCGCTTTGCATGGATCGTATGACTCTTTTCCGTTGGTCGATGCCCAGCAGCGCGGTTGCCGGTCAGCGTCCGTCGCGGCCCCGTCGTCGTCCCGCGCCACGCCCGCGCGGATGAACGCGCGGTGCGATCGCGACATAGGCCGCGATCAGGACCGCCGCACCGCCGAACAGGAACAGGACCGCCACAGCGTCGATTTACCGACCGGCCACCGACGTCGCAACCCTGGTCGCGCCGCGCGCGATCATGGGTTGGCCATCAGACGGTAGCCGATGCCCAGCTCGTTCGCGATGACCTTCGGGCTCGCCGGATCGACCTCCAGCTTCTGGCGGAGATTGCGGATGACGATGCGCAGATATTCGATCTTCCGGTCATATTCGAGCGGCCACGCCGCCTGCAAGATGCGCGCATGGGTCACGACCCGCCCCGGCGCCATCGCCAGTTCGGCCAGCACCTCATATTCCTTGCGCGTCAGGTGGATTTCGGCCGCACCGCGGAACACCTGCCGGTTGGCGAGGTCGATCCGCAATTCGCCTGCACGCACTACCGGATCGGCCCCTTGCGCGCTGACCCGGTGCCGCATCGCCGCGCGCAATCGCGCCAGCAACTCTTCCCCGTCGAACGGCTTGGTGACGTAATCGTCCGCGCCCAGGTCCAGCGCCGCGACCTTGTCGTCGGTGGCGTGTCGCGCGGATATGACGAGCAGCGGCACCTTCGCCTGTTTCTTCAACAGCGTCACCAATTCCAGGCCATCGCGGTCGGGTAGCCCCAGGTCCAGCAGGATGGCGTCGGGGTGCGCGCTCGCCGCCAGCGCCAGCGCCTCGCGCCCGGTCGTCGCCTCGATGACCTCGTACGACGCACGGGCGAGCGTACCGTGCAGCAACCGGCGAATATACAGTTCGTCATCGACGATCAGGATACGCTGGCTGGTCACCCGCCGATCTCCGCGCTCGATACCAGCAGCGACTCGGGAAAGCGGAGCGTGAAACAGGCGCCCTGCTTGTCGCGCCGCCCCGCCGCGCCGACGGTCATCCCCATCGCCTCCGCAAACCCCTTGACGATCGCAAGGCCGAGGCCGGTCCCGCCGGCGCTCCGGTCCGATCCGTCGAGCCGGCGGAACGTCTCGAACACCTCCGCCTCGCGCCCTGGAGGTAGGCCGGGGCCTTCGTCGAGCACCGACAGCGACAATTCGCCATAGCTGCGTTCCGCGCGCACCGTGATCGGCGTGCCTGGATCGGCGTATCGGCCTGCATTGTCGAGCAGGTTCAACAGGCAATGGTGGAACAACTGGGGGTCGACCGACACCAGCGGCAGGTCGGGCAGCACCTGCAGATCGATCGCATGCCCCTCCAGCGATCGCCGCGTATCGGCCACCGCGCTCGCCACCGCGTCGGTCAGGTCGACGGGTTCGATGCGCAGCCGGAGCGCCCCCGCCTCGACCCGCGTCATGTCGAGCAGGTTGGACACGAAACGGTTCAGCCGCAGCGCCTCGTTCTCGACGATCACCAGCAACGGATCGTCCCGTTCGCGCCGCAATTCGGCCGTCGCGGTCAGCACCGAGGTCAGCGGCGTCCGCAGGTCGTGGCCGACCGACGACAGCAACGCGGCGCGCAGGCGGTCGCGCTCGCGGACCGCATCGACGTCGCGCATCTCCAGTTCCAGCCGCAACCGCTCGATGGCCAGCGCAGCCTGGTCGAGCAGGCTCAACAGCAGCGGCAGCTGGTCGGGGCGGATGGGGTCGGACCCGTCATCGCGCGCGATGCCGAGCACCGCCAGCGTGCGGTCCCCCGCCTTCAAGGGCTGGAACTGCCAGTCGGACGCGGTCAGCGTCCCCGATCCACGCCCCGCCGGTTGCCCGGTGTCCTGCGCCCATTGTGCCGCAGCGAATTCCATCGTGCCCAGCCGCGTGTCCGGCACGCTCGCCGCCTGGACCGCCAGCCCCGTGGCTTCCTGCTCCAGCAGGACGGTGCGCAGCTCGAACAGGCGCGCGATCTCGCTGCAGATCGTCCGGCTGACATCGGTGCGATCGCCCAGCGACGTCAGCTGCCGCAGGAACCCCGCCAGCGCGGCGTTGGAGCGCGCGCTCGCGGTCGCCAGGTCGGCCTGCATCCGCACCCGTGCAGTCAGCTGGCTGGTCGCGATGGCGACGCCCAGCAGCACGAAGATCGAGACCACGTTCTCTGGATTGCTGACCGTCAACGTATAGGTTGGCGGCAGGAAGAAGAAATTATAGGCGAGCGACGAGACGATCCCGGCGAATAGCCCGGTCCGCAGCCCGAACAGGCTGGCCGCGGCCATCACTGGCAGCAGATAGAGCAAGGCGACATTGCCGAGATTAAGGAAATGGAACAGGCCGGTCGCCGCCGCGGTGACGAGCGCGACCATCCCGGTCGTCCAGGCATAGCCGCTCCACGATCCCCACCCGCCCCGTCGCCGCACCTCGGATCGGGCGGCTTTCGCTACCCCCTCCAGCGGCATCACGTGGATCGCGACCCCGGGCGTTTCACGGACCAGCCGGTCGACGACCGATCCGTGGCGCAGTTCGAACAGCCGCGACCGCGCGGACTTGCCGACGACGATCTGCGTCGCACGCGCTTCGGTGACGTAGGTTTTCAGCCCCTCAACCACCGACATCGCCGGCACGCTGACGACCGCCGCGCCGAGCTGCGTCGCCAGATTGAACACGCCCGCCACCCGGCGATGCGCCTCCGGTCCCAGCGCGCGGCTGCGCGGCGTTTCGACATAGACCGCGGTCCATGGCGCGCGCTGCGCATCGGCGATCCGCTTGGCAGCGCGGATCAGCCCGTCGGCGCCGGGCAGTTCGCTGACCGCGACCGCGATGCGTTCGCTCCCCGCCCAGGTCCCGCCCAGCGCATTGGCGCGCAGATGGTCGAGCATCTGCGCATCCACCGCCTGCGCAGCGCGGCGCAGCGCCAGTTCGCGGAGCGCGGAGAGGTTGGACTTGGAGAAGAAATGCGAAAGCGCACGGGTCGCCTCCTGCGGCAGATAGACCTTGCCCTCCTTCAGCCGCTCGATCAGTTCGTCGGGCGGAATGTCGACGACCTCGATCTCCGCCATTTCGAGCACGCTGTCGGGCACCGTTTCGCGCACGCGCACGCGGGTGAACGATGCGACGACATCGTTGAGGCTTTCGACATGCTGGATGTTGATCGTCGAATAGACGTCGATGCCGGCCGCCAGCAGCTCCTCGACATCCTGCCAGCGCTTGGGATGCCGACTACCGGGGACGTTGGTGTGCGCCAGTTCGTCGACAAGCGCCAGTTTCGGGCGGCGCTCCAGCAGCGCGTCGAGATCCATTTCCTGGAGCGTGCGGCCTTCATAGGGAACGTCGCGTCGGGGGATGATCTCCTGGTCGCGGGTCAGCGCCTCGGTCTCCACGCGGCCGTGCGTCTCGACGACGCCGACGACGACGTCGATCCCGGCCCGGCGACGCGCGGCGCCTTCGGACAGCATTTCATAGGTCTTGCCGACGCCCGGCGCCGCGCCGAGGAATATCTTCAATTGGCCGCGGCCTTCCTGCGCCGCCTGGCGAAGAAAGGCCTCCGGGGAAGGACGGTCCGGCGTGCTGGTCAACGACCCGCCGGAGGTGCGCCAAGCCCGTCGAGTTGCCGGTTGAGCGCGAGCAGGTTCACGCGGTCCTCCCCGATGAAGCCGAGCAGCGGATGCTGCGTGTTCCTATCGACCAGTGCACGCACATCCCCTTCCGCCATTTTGCGCTCACGCGCAATCCGCGGGATCTGGGCGACGACCGCGGCGGGCGAAAGGTCGGGATCGAGGCCCGATGCCGATGCGGTCACCAAGTCTGCGGGGATCGGCCCCTTCATGCCCTGCGACCGGCGCAGCGCGATGTCGGCCTTCATCCGGTCGACCAGCGCCTTCGATGTCGGCCCCAGGTTCGACCCCGAGGAGGCGGTGCCGTCATAGCCCTTGCCCGCGTTCGAGGGGCGCGAATTGAAGTAGCGCGCAGTGGTGAAGGACTGGCCGATCAGCTCCGA